>PKTA01000222.1 GCA_002869365.1 Marinilabiliales bacterium
CGTGTTATGGGTGATGTAGCCATTAATCACATACTTCCTACAGCAATCAAATATCAAAACCGACTGGTTGAAAACACCAAAGGATTAAAAGATGTTCTCGATTCTAAAACTTATATCAAACTTTCCCGAAATCAAATAAATACAATTAAACAAATTTCAGAACATATTTCTGCTGTAAAAGAACTAGTTGATGCTATGGTGGCAGCACGGAAAGTTGCCAACAAAATAGAGGATACCACAAAGCAAGGTTTTGCCTATAGAGAAAATGTAGTGAAATATTTCGACCCTATCAGAAAGCATGTTGATGACTTAGAGTTGCTGATAGATAATGAGTTATGGCCTTTGCCTAAATACAGAGAATTGTTGTTTTTGAAATAGTACTACAAAATAATTAGCCTCGTTATAATAAAATAGCGAGGCTTTTTTTTACATTGTTGCTGTCTATCACTATAAATTATAAATAAATAAATCTACTTATCCAATCATCCATTGTCCCTCTGTTCATTTGATCTTCTAATCCTGTTTAGGTAATCTTCTTTATAAGAAAATAATAGCTACTTTTGTTATGTATCATATGTGAGACTCAAATAAGTATAAAAAGATGAAGACAAGGATAATTTCACTAATAATTTTAGTATTAATTGGGACTACTGCATTTTCTCAATTTCGAATTAGTAAAGTAAGCAGTAATATGAATACGGGACCCGAGGGTGTTGTTTATGGTTTGCCAAGAACCGTTATACAACTGGATATTAGTATGCAGAAAATTGATAAAATACCAGGCCCTTTGGCGGATTATGCCACTGAATATCTTGGAGTTAGTGACTATATAAATAAACTCTCGTCTACATATAAATTACTGAATGTTAATGTGATTACATTTCCTGAAATAGATCCTGATAATTCGTTTTATTTACAATTCGCAGAGCAAAGAGGTAAAGATGATCCTGAAAATGCTTTCCATCTTTCTGATATCGGAACTTTAATATCATTTAATGCAAAATCTGAATTTGAATACCAACCCAAATTAATAAGCAATATAAATCAAACATATCAGGTGTATAATGACGGAAATGCCTTTGACTATAATGCTGGTTATAATCGAAAAAAAGTTATTGACACAATTATCCGTAAAATAAATATTGATACGGTAAGCATTGATAGGTTCACTTATAGAACAAACTGGGCTAATCTAACTGAAAAAGATAAAGCAAATGAGGCTGCATTAAAAATACAAAGTATTAGAGAACAAAGGTTTAACCTGCTTACTGGTTTCCAGGAAGTAAATTATGGTGGTAGTATTATTTACATGGATAATGAATTAAAGAAAATGGAAAATGATTACTTACAGTTGTTTTTAGGTAAGGAATTGAGTAGTGTAGAACATTACACTGTTTTCGTAATTGCTAAAGAAGGAGAGGAAAAACGTAAAGTTTTAACAACTGAAAATGGAGATAATATTGAGATAGTCTTTACCAAGCATGGCAATACTTCTCTATTACCCGAAAAACCTGTGCAAAAGGAGAACCATCTCTTTTACCGGGTACCAGAAAATACTACTGTAGAAATAGATTATAATGGAAAAACCTTTAAAACAGTTAGTTTCCCAATCTGTCAGTTTGGTAAATTATTAATGGCCCCACTTAATAATACACAATTATATTTCGATCCGAATACTGGAAATTTACTTAGAATAGTGAAGAAATAGATTATTTTAGGAACAAATTAGAGATAAAAATAAGTTCTCTTTGTTTGCCTATAATTATCTCTTAATCAGATGTTCTATTGCAAGTCGGTATGAGTCAAGGCCCATGCCCGAAATTGTTCCTATGCAGTTAGGTGCAAGAAATGATGTGTGCCTGAATGTTTCTCTAGAAAAGATGTTTGATATATGGACTTCAATTACAGGAATGTCTATCGCTTTAATTGCATCTCCAATGGATACAGAAGTATGAGTGTATCCGCCAGCATTTAAAACAACTGCATTATACTCATACATCGACTGCTGTATTTTATCAATCAACTCACCCTCAATATTCGATTGGTAATGGTCTATCTTAATTTTTGGAAAAAACTCTTGTAACTCTTCCAAGAAATCGACAAAGGAAATCTTCCCATAAACCCCTTTTTCTCTCTCTCCGGTTAAGTTTAAGTTGGGACCGTTGATAATTAAAATACTTTTCATTCTTTGCTATAATTTTGCTGCAAAGTTAATTTATTTATTAATTATCATGCATTTGTAATTCTTCATTTCAGTATTGATTTGAATAGTTCATTTATGGTAAAGTAGTTTGCTTATTTTGACATGAATGAGACTGTAAAGACTAAAATACAGAATAACAGTTTTATACAGGTCATTTTAGTTTCGATTTGTAAATTTAAATTTATTGGGGTAGACAATATATAAATAATTTTTACATTTGCAGAGTATTCCAATAGGGGTGCCTTATTATAAGGGCTGAGATTATACCCTCTGAACCTGATACGGATAATGCCGTCGTAGGAAAGGAGATTTACACAACCCACAGGCTTACTTCTATTGATTTAAAAAATCTTTAAATCAAAAGAGTTATGTTTAAAAAAGTTCAAATTACAGTTTTGTTTTTTCTGTTATTCAACCTTGGGTTGATGGCGCAGTACAGTTTAAAAGGAAGAGTTTATGATACAAAAAACGGTAAATCCCTTCCTGGAGCAACAGTTATGCTTGACAATACTTTCAGGGCCACTGCCACTGATAAAAAAGGCGAGTTTACCCTTAGTAAATTAAAAGCAGGAGATTATATGGTAAAAATTAGTTTTATAGGCTACAAAACTCTTCGTAAAACAATAGAGCTTAATAGTAATAAAACTATGGAATTTGCTTTAGAGCCAACAATTTATATGAGTGATGAGATAATCGTCAGGGCTTCACGTGATAAAGCAAACTCGAATAATGCGAAGACTGAGATTTCTCAGTCGGACCTAAAGTCGGTTAATACAGGACAGGATTTACCGTATTTGTTGAGCATGTCACCTTCTATGGTTATTACTTCAGATGCCGGATCAGGTATTGGTTATACAGGCATGCGTATAAGGGGGTCTGACCTAAGTAGAATAAATGTTACATTAAATGGAGTGCCTGTTAACGATGGTGAATCTCAGGGAGTATTTTTTGTGGATTTGCCGGATTTAGCCTCTTCTGTTGATAATATTCAAATCCAAAGGGGAGTAGGGACTTCAACTAATGGTGCTGCTGCATTTGGCGCAAGCATTAATATAAAAACCGACGAATTTTCTGCCGATCCTTATGCCGAACTTAATTCTGCCGCAGGTTCTTTCAATACACTAAAAAGTAGTTTAAAATTTGGTAGTGGTTTGATTGGAGGTAAATGGAATTTTAATGGAAGAGTATCAACCATTACTTCCGAGGGCTATATCGATAGAGCAAGTTCTGATCTTAAAAGTGCTTATTTATCAGGATCTTACTATGGTGATAAAGATATTTTGAAGGCTGTTGTAATTATTGGTAAAGAAAAAACTTATCAGGCATGGTATGGAATCCCGAAAGACAGTTTGGAAACAAACCGTACTTATAACCCGGCTGGCGAAATATTGGATGATAATGGAAATATTATTGGTTATTATGATAATCAAACTGATAATTATTGGCAAAATTATTATCAATTACACTATGCGAGAGAATTGAATAGTAAATTAACACTTTCTGCATCAGGATTTTATACGCGAGGTTATGGCTTTTATGAAAATTATAAAAATGCAGAAAGTTTCTCTGAATACGGCATGAATGATACTATTATTGGAAATGATACAATCAGAATTTCTGATATGATAACCCAGAAGTGGCTCGACAATAACTTTTATGGGTTTAACTTAAACCTAATTTATGATAAATTTCCGTTTAAACTAACTACTGGTGGAGGTTGGAATCAATACGATGGAGATCATTATGGAAAAGTTATTTGGTCGCAAATAGCAAGAAAAGGCGATTACGATAGAAACTGGTATTTTAATAACGGACTTAAAACAGAGGCAAACATATTTGCCAAGATTGAATATATCTATGCCGGTAAACTGACGGTTTTCGAAGAATTGCAATTTCGTAAAATTAACTACAAAATTAAAGGTAATCACGACGACTTGAGAAACCTTAGTCAGGAACATGATTTCAATTTTCTTAATCCCAAATTTGGGCTTTCCTATAAGATTAATGAGAACAATAATGCATTTGCGTCTATGGCTGTAACTCACAGAGAACCAAATCGTTCTGTTTATAGAGATTCTGATCCAGGTGTTGATGTAAAACATGAGAAATTAACTGACATAGAAGTGGGATATGTTTTTGCTACTACAAAATTTAGTGCAGGGGCCAATTTTTACTATATGATTTATAAGGATCAGTTGGTACTAACAGGCAAAATAAATAATGTTGGTGCCCCAATAATGCAGAATGTTGATAAAAGTTACAGAAGAGGTATTGAAATTGAAGCTGGCTGGAAAATTGCCGGTTTTTTGAATTGGAATTTTAATACTACATTGAGCTCCAACAAGATAAAGAACTTTAAGTCCTTTATTGACGATTATGATACATGGCCGGTTCAAAGAATAGAAACATTTTCGAGTACCGATATTTCATTTTCCCCATCAATTATAGCCAATAACGAATTTGAAATAACACCTTTTAAAAACTTTGTTGTCAGTTTAACTTCTTCGTATGTTGGTAAACAGTTTATCGATAATACTTCCAATGCTAATCGCAGCATAGATCCTTATTTAATTAATAACGTAAGAATTAATTATGGTATAGAAACTAACTTTATTAAAAGAATAGATTTCTTACTTTCGTTAAACAATGTGTTTAACGAAAAATATTCTTCTAATGCCTGGGTATATAGTTATTATTCAGGTGATAATGAATATGATATGTTTGGTTATTATCCACAGGCAGGATTTAACTTTATGCTTGGGATTAATTTGAAATTTTAATATAATTATAGAATTTTCAATAATAAAACTTATAAAAAGTTTCCAAATTATCATTTAAATAATACGAATAATAATCGGTTACTTACATATTTATAATTTATGCCGGGTCTTGTGCCCGGCATTTCTATTTTTACATCAGAAAATGATAAATAATGAAACTCATAATAATTACTTTTTTTGTTGTTGCCTTTAGCCTTTTACAAGAACCTGAAATAATGACTATTACAGGAGAGCAAACAAAGTCGATAGCAGATACCAACACAAGTTTGGTATGTAAGACACTAAAATTGTCGCATTCGGCTAAAATTACTAAGGCAGAAGGAAATTGTGCTGGATACTGGATACAAAAGGGAAATATTACTATCCATAATTTTAAAAAACCTGAAAGATCAATTGGAACTGTTCTTAAACCAGGAAGTTATACAGTTTATCCGGAACTAAAACCAAGGCAAACTAAAGCCAGTATAACCATAACATTAGAAGAAATATGAACGTTTTAATTGGTCATAATATATAACGATTTAAATGAATAATTACCATTAGGGTTCTATACTAAATTAATTTAATTGAATAAAACCAAAAGATGAAAAGGTATTTACAATTGTAATTTTGTCCTCTTTAAGGGTTTGGTTTTTGATCTGGCTGTTGTCGGAAATCCATTACAGGGTTTTTGCAACAGCCTTTTTATGCTTATTTATTATTAACCTCAGATCGACCTCAGTATATTATCAATTCGTATATTTACAGCCTCTTTAAATGCTTGAATATTGAGAAAATTAATAATTGTAATACTAGTAATATTTGCACAAATACTAAATGCTCAGTCTTATAGTATAAAGGATACCGCCTTCAATTCTAATTCTGATTATAAAGTCATTAGTTCTATTAATTGGTCCCCCGATTCAAAAAAGTTAGTGTTCTCTGCCACTGAAAATGGGGATGATCAATTTGATATTTTTGTTTATAATTTACCCGAGTCTTCAATTAAAAATATGACTTCATCAGAAAATGATGAATTAAATCCTGTTTGGCATCCTGACGGAGATAAATTAATTTATGATAAAGTTATTGATTCTACTACTAATATATTTGTTTATAACCCTTCAAGCAAAACTGAGAAGCCGCTGTTTAACAGGGATATACGAAGTAGGCAAGGAAGTTATTCCATGGACACCATGTTAGTTTGTTTTAGTGGTTTTGATATTATTGCAGATAATTGGCAAATTTACACCTACGATTTCATCTATGATAATTTGAATCAGTTGACTAAAAGTGAATTTAATAGCCAAAATCCGGTTTTTTCACCAAATGGTAAACATATTATTTACGAAGAAGTGGATTCCTCATCAAAAACTATTTTAAAAATGATGAACTGGTATGGAAAGTCAGAACTTTCTATCGATACTCTAGAAGGATCTAATGCATTTTGGGATAATGATAGCTGGCGATTCAATTATATTAGTAAAACTTTAAATGATGAAGAATTGATTAGTTTGAGATATAACGGACAATCCCCCTTGCAACTTATTTCAAAACAAACAAACTTAAAGGATTTTATCATATCACCTGATAAACTTTACTATGCCATGGTATTGAAAGGTATTTATTTCGATTATCTAATTATTGGGAGCCTAAATTGGTAAAAAATGTGCCTGTTTCAGTTTAATATATTAACTTCGTAGAAAATAATATTTTAAGATATGGCACAACAAGAATTAAGTTTAAAGAAAATTTTTCCGATAGGAATATCGGTTCTGGTTTTAATATTGGTAATTGCATTCTGGAGCAGAATGACAGTAACAATTCCTGCAGGACATGCAGGTGTAATGTTTCGCCTTTTAGGTGGAGTTGATACAGTTAACACTTATGGTGAAGGATTCCATTTTATTAATCCATTGAATAATATGGAAGTTTATCAGGTTCGTCAGTTGGAAACAGCTGAAGATATGAATGTACTATCATCCAATGGGTTGGAGATAAAAGCAGACGTATCAGCCTGGTATAAACCAAATTATAAGAGTCTCGGGCTTTTACACGCAAGAATAGGGACTAATTATTTAAGAGTAGTTGTAATTC
The DNA here is from genome assembly GCA_002869365.1 of Marinilabiliales bacterium. Lineage (GTDB taxonomy): Bacteria > Bacteroidota > Bacteroidia > Bacteroidales > F082 > BM524. The sequence goes on from PKTA01000222.1 coordinate 7,060, forward strand.
CAGCCCTACGGGCTAGTGCAAGAAGCGTTATCGGCAGATATACTCCCGAACAGATTTATTCTACGAAACGAGATGCTATTCAGGATGAAATTTATGAAGAAGCCAAGGCTATTCTGGATGATAAATATGTCGACCTCGATCAAATACTTATTAGATCGATAGTTTTGCCGGCAACTATTAAAACTGCCATCGAAAGTAAACTTGAACAGGAACAACAGTCGCTGGAGTATGAGTTTAAGTTGGAAAAAGCAGGTAAAGAGGCAGAACGTCAGCGTATTGACGCAATGGGTAAAGCCAAGGCAAATGAGATATTAAATGCAAGTCTTACCGATAAAATCCTGCGTGAAAAAGGAATAGTTGCTACCGTTAAATTGGCAGAATCTCCAAATGCTAAAGTTGTAATTATTGGTAATACCAAAGATGGAATGCCACTGATTTTAGGCGATAGCAAATAGTAAACAATATCACTTTTTTGTGTGATAAATGGTAATTGAATCACAAAATCAGAATTTAAATCATAAATTTCTTTGATTGTAAATGCATTATGCATACTTTTGTACTGTTAATTAATTAACAAAAGATGCGTACAATCATTAAAAGTTGTGAGTGTTATAGGGGTACTTATGGGAAACCCTATTTATTACGACTGGTTTTTGAGACTACTTTACAGGAAACATGTAAACTAGAAGCAGATAATGTGTGTAAGTGCGACTCATGGTTTCCCAGAAATAATCATGTGCTTATTAAGTATAATATAGTTTGTGGAGGGAAGTTCTCTTCTGAAATGAAACTGATTCAGAAGTCAATTATCGTTGATGTGAGTAGTATTCAGTCGGATGATTTTGATATTGATTTGGTTCTTACCAATTCAGCAGGTTTACATGATTTTCGTACATATAGTTTCTCTGAACTCAAAGAAGATATTTTAATTAATAAACATGCAACTGCCTGAATTTAAGTATGTATACCTTCTGGTTCAATATGTATCGTTATTTGAATATTAGGTAATGCTGATTTCACTTCTTTTTCGATTAAATCACATAAAGAGTGCGCTTTATTAACACTCATTTCGCCAGGAACTTCAAGATGGAAATCCAATTCCCTGTTTGCCCCGGCTTTTCTCGACCTGAACATATGAAACTTATCTTCGGCCTTAATATGTTTTACAATTATAGTTCTAATTATCTCTTGTTCTTCTGAAGGTAAGGCATTGTCAGTTAGTGGTTTGAATGCTTCAACAAGAATTTCATAGGCTTCTTTTAAAATATATGATGCAACAACAATTGCTGCAACAGGGTCGAGGAAATGCCAACCTGTAAAGTAAATAATCAGCAAACTAGCCCCAACGCCCATGGAAGTATAAACATGAGTACTAAGATGTAACGCATCGGCTTTTAAAGCCACAGAATCCTCATCCTTTGCTACTTTAAAAAGGCGCCTGCTTACAAATAAATTTATAATTGCCGAAACCATCATGACTACAAATCCTAATCCTAAACCCATATGATCCAGTATTTTATCAGGGCTAAGCAATCTTTCAATGGCATGGAATATTATCCATCCACTGGCAATGAAAATTAAAAGGGCTTCAACTACTCCTGAAACATTTTCATATTTGCCATGTCCATAGGGATGCATGTCATCGGCGGATTTGTCGGCAATTTTAATGGAGAAATATGCCATAACCGATGCCATAAGGTCAATTAGCGTGTGAATAGCCTCAGATATTATACTTATAGATCCACTAATAATTCCAACAACTAAATTTAGAACTATTAGCAGTGAGTTCGAGTAAATTGATAGCCTAGCTGTTTTAACTTTCTTCGACATCAAATATTAGTCTTTAACCACTCATACCATTTATCCATTCCTTCGCCTGTTTTTACAGAAACTTCAATGAACTCTATATGATGATTCACTCTGAGTGCATATTCCTTAAGTTTTTCGATATCGAAATCCAAATAGGGGATGAGGTCAGTTTTATTGATAATGCATAATTGTGAAGTTTCGAACATTGGAGGATATTTTATTGGTTTATCTTCTCCTTCCGTGGTACTAATTATCACAACTCTTTTGGATTCTCCAAGATCAAACATTGAAGGGCAAACCAAATTTCCAACATTCTCAATCATTAAGACCGAATTGTTTTCCGGTTTTAATTGTTTAACGGCATTATTAATCATATCTGCATCCAGATGGCAACCATTACCTGTATTTATTTGAATTACAGGTGCTCCGGCCTTTGAAATCCGGTCAGCATCATTGGTGGTTTGTTGATCACCTTCTATGATATATAATTTGATATCATTACCTATTTCTTTAATGGTTCTTTCCAGAAGGCTGGTTTTTCCTGAACCTGGAGAACTAACCAAATTAAGCGCTTTTATGTTTAAAGCCTCAAAATAACCTCTGTTTCTTTCAGCAAGTTTATTGTTTTTAGAAAGCACATCAACCTCTAATTGAATCTCGTGGGAATGACTATGGTCGTGATCATGGTGATGATGATGTCCGTGGTCGTGACTATGTGTATGTTCTTCAATATTTTTACCTGGAATAGAATACTTTATCTTATCTTCTTCTCCACAACCGCATGTACCGCACATATGTTTAGTTTTAAATTTTTACTCTGAAAATTATAAGGCAAAATTACAAATTCATTAATTAGTGATCTAATTTTCACCTATTTGAAATGGTTCTGAATTAGCCCAATGACTTACTTTTGGCTAAAACATTTCGTATTTTAGCAATACAAAAATAGTATTGTAACGCCAAATAATTACGAAAATGAAAAAAAAGATTTCCTTGCACGTCAAATGCCCACATTGCAGAAAGTCATTAATGGATAATGAACATCTGTTACATGGTGAGCCCAGTATTAAGTTAAACATCGTAACTCCTGAAGACAGGGGTATTCTCTATATCTGTTCCATTTACGAGTGCTTTGATCATGAAACCAATATAAAATTATTAAAGGATGCAGCCATAGACGCATATTGTCCTGAGTGTAATAAAGAATTGCTTGTAAATGAAGAATGTAAAATTTGCGGAGCACCAATGATATCATTTGTATTACAAACAGGCGGTAGGGTTAATATTTGCGCCAGAAATGGTTGTTCAAATCATTATATAGCCTTCCAGGAAATTAGCACGGAACTTTCTCGATTTTATGAGGAATTTGGTGAATAAGAAATATAATAATTCAGCAAAGCATCATTGTTTAGGCGGTGATGCTTTTTTTATTAGCATATTCTTGGTAACTGTTGTCCCGATAACATATCAATAATACGTTTTCCACCTACACTGGTTTCCAGCCATGAAGTTCCATTATGGTCTTCCGATATTTCACCAATAATTGAGGCTTCTTTACCATATTCGTTTTTCCTTAAGGTTTCCACAACCTTTACGGCATCTTCAGAAGCAACAACAAATATTACTTTGCCTTCATTTGCCACATAAAGAGGGTCGAAACCAAGTAGTTCACATATACCTTTAACTCCCTCGTTAACAATTAATTTATCTTCCTTAATAAGTATACCTAAATTATTGGTTTTTGCCAGCTCTGATAATACAGTTCCTATTCCACCTCTGGTTGCGTCGCGCATGAACCTAATACCATCAGATGCTTCTAAAACCTCTTTTATCATGGTATTTAAACAAGCACAATCAGAAGAAATATCGGCGCTAATATTTAAATCATTTCTTGCAGCCATTACAGCCATTCCATGATCGCCTATACTGCCGTTAATAATAATTTTATCGCCCTTTTTAAGCTGGCTGGCAGTACTTATACCCTCATATTTATCCTCCAGTAGTCCAATTCCGGATGTATTGATATAAATTTTGTCGCATTTACCTCTGTCAACAACTTTGGTATCTCCCGTAACAAGGACAACCCCTGCCTTTTTTGCCTCATAAGCCATGGTTTTTACCACCTCTTCAAGTTCTTTTAAAGGTAAGCCCTCCTCAATAATAAATCCACAACTAAGATATTTTGGAACGGCGCCTGACACTGCCAGATCGTTAACCGTTCCTGCAATGGCAAGTTTTCCAATGTTTCCTCCTGGAAAAAATATGGGATCAACTACAAAGGAATCTGTTGTAAATGCGATTTTCTTTCCCTCAGTATTTAGTATGGCTGAATCGGTTTGCTGTTGCAAATATTTATTGTCGAAATACTTTACAAATATACTGTCGATGAGGTCATGACTGAGTTTACCTCCGCTACCATGACCAAGTAAAATAGTGTCGCTTTTACTCATAATAATTCTGTTTTTTTAAATTTAACTACCTGTTATACAGATAATAAGCAGCGCAAGAGCCCTCGTTGGAAACCATACACGCTCCAATGGGGTTTGAAGGGGTACAAACTTTTGCAAAGAGTTTACAATCTTTTGGTTTTTTAACTCCCTTTAGTATTTCGCCACACAAACATCCTTTAGGCTCTTTTGGAGGGGCAACTTTTACAGGAATTTGTACTTCAGCATCATGCATTGAATAGGTATCTCTTATTTTAAGACCACTATTTGCCAATACTCCTAGTCCTCTCCACCAGTCGTCACCATAAGTGAAAACTTCATCCAGCATTTGCTGAGCCTTGATATTACCTTCGGGTTTAACAACTCTTTTATATTGTATTTCAACTTTAGGATCATTGGCTTCCAGTTGCTTAACCAACATTAAAATTGATTGCATAAGGTCCACTGGTTCAAAACCACTTATAACAACACCAAGACCATATTTTTTTGGAATATCCATATAAATGCCTTCTCCGGTGATAGTACTAACATGACCGGGGCCTATATAACCATCTATTTGAACGCCTTCATCTATTAGGGTGTCCATAGCAGGAGGCATTACCTTATGCGCACTATATACATAAAAATTGCTCAAACCGGCCATTCTGGCCTTTAAAATGCCTGCTGCAGAAGCTGGAGCAGTTGTCTCGAATCCTATTCCCAGAAAGATAACTTTTTTGGTTCTGTTCTTTTTGGCAATCATTAGAGCATCCAGAATGGAATATACGATGCGAACATCTGCTCCCTTTGCCTTTTCCTGGTCAAGGCTTGAAAAGGAACCCGGAACTCGTATTAAATCACCATAGGTTGTAATAATTACGTCTTCCATTCGGGAATATACTATAGCCTTGTCGATGAATTCTCTGCTTGTAACGCAAACAGGACAACCGGGACCAGAAATTAGTTCCACGTTTTCTGGTAATAAATATGGTAGACCAAATTTCTGAATCGACATAGTATGACCGCCACAAACTTCCATCAACCGGATTTTTTTTGTAGAAATCTTCTTTATTTCCTCAGCCAATCCGAGAACAATTTCTTTATTTCTATACTCATCTATATATTTCATACCAAATGGTTTTCATTAATATGAATTGAAAGAAATCCAGAGTTTCTAAACGATCCTCTTTCCATCAATTTTCTCCTCGTCGTCGAGAGCATTATTGAGTTCTTTAAACTCGTCAAAGGTTCTTAAACTTGCTTCTGCCTCTTCTGCATCCAGCTTCTGAATGGCAAAACCAGTATGAATCAACACATAATCACCCACTTTAACATCTTCAAACTCAATCATCTGCAAACTGGCTTCGTAGTTTGACTTTCCAACAGAACAAATAGCCATTTCGCCATTTATTTCTTCAACTTTTGCAGGTATGCTTAAACACATAATTTTTCTTTTTACTCCTTATTAATAATAGATTATTAATTATGTCGCAAAAGTACGTATCTAATTAATACGAATATTTGCTTTAAGTAGTTTAAAACAATTATAAACGGTCATTGTCTCTTCGTTTGGCTGCAATAGCTATTTGTCCCAGGGCAATACCTCCGTCGTTGGAAGGGACTGAAGATTGACTGTAAATCTCAAAATCTTTTAATTTCAACTCATTTTCGCAGCCTTCTAAAAGTATTCTGTTTTGAAAACTACCGCCGGAAAGTGCAACTTTATTTATTGTAGTTTCATTTCTGATTTTAGTAGCAACGGTAGTTACTAAATCGATTATTGTATTATGGAAAGCCATTGCTATATCGGATAACTTCCTTTTGTTGTTAATATCATTTATCATTTCCAAAAAGCAGTATTTAAATGAAATATGGTTCGTTATCTCATATGAGTATTTCGATTTGGTATTGCTTTTGCTCGCAAGTGCTTCCAGTCGCATTGGTGCTTCGGCGTGATATGTAGAGTTTTTACATGCACCCAAAAGTGCTGAAACGGAATCGAATAACCTGCCTGCACTGCTGCTTAACGGACAGTTAATATTTTTGTCAATAATAGAAGAAACTAAGTTTATTTCATTGGAATCGATATCATCGAACAAGAAATTGTTTTTATGTATAAAGTCCTCACCAAAATAATGTATCAGATAACTGAGCAGCATTCTCCAGGGATGATGGTTTGAAGCATCTCCACCTGGTTGTTTTATATATTCGAAATGTGAATATCTCTCAAAACTTTCGTAGTCACATATTAAAATTTCACCTCCCCAAATGTTGCCATCTGTACCATACCCAGTTCCATCAAAACTTATACCTATTACTTTTTCATCTATGTTATTTTCAGCCATACATGAGGCAATATGAGCATGATGATGCTGGACTTTAATATGTTTAATGGTCAGGTTATCAGAGTATTTACTTGACAAATACTCAGGATGCATATCGCTAACAACTAATTGTGGCTCGAACCTGAAGAGTTTACTAAATCTTGAAATCGACTCTTGATAAAATTCAAATGTCTCCATGTTTTTCAAGTCCCCAATATGCTGACTAAGCAATATCTGATTACCTTTTCCAATTGCAAAACAGTTTACTAATTCTGCTCCGGCGGCAAATATTCCTTCTGTATTAAAATTTGTATGAATAGGAGAGGGGGCATAACTTCTCGATCTTCGGATAATCCTGCTTTTATCGTTTGCTACAAAAGCAACAGAATCGTCGGTACGATTATATATATCGCGGTTATAAATAATAGTTGCATCAGCAATTTTATTTAGATTGTTTAGAGCCAAATTATTGTCGATTATAATAGGTTCATCACTTAAATTACCGCTTGTAAGAACAAGAGCAGGTACTTTAAGTTCCCTGAATAAAAGATAGTGAAATGGCATATAGGGAAGCATCACTCCAAGAGTATCCAATCCCAGTCCGAGTTGCTCAGAAATTATTTTTTTTGACTTTAATAGAACTATAGGTCTTCTCCAACTCAATAATAACTCTTCCTCCTTACTGCTAATGAATAGGTATTTTTTTGCCTCTTCTATATTGGAAAACATTATTGCCAGAGGTTTTCCCTCCCTGTTTTTTCTTAGTCTTAACTCTTTTACCGAAGTATTATTGAAGGGGTTGCAGGCCAGGTGAAAACCTCCTAAGCCTTTTATAGCCAATGTTTTACCTTCCAGGATTAAATCTGATGTAAGTTTTAATATATCTTCAATTTTATTGAAATATTTATCCCCATAAATAAGTTCATAATGTGGCCCACATTTATTGCAGGCAACCGGCTGGGCATGAAAACGACGATCGAGTATATCGGTATATTCTTTCTTACAATTGTCGCACATAATAAAAGGTGCCATTGTAGTTTTGGGCCTGTCGTAAGGTAAATCCCTGATTATTGTAAACATGGGTCCGCAGTTGGTGCAATTTGTAAATGCATAGTCAATCCTGTCTGCTTGTTTGTCCATATCTTCCAGACAATTTCTGCAAATGGCAATATCGGGACTTACTTCTGTTATTTCATTAGAAAGAGATCTGCTTTTTACTATGGAAAAGTCTTTAAAATGATTTATACTGACTGTTTTTTGATCAAGTTTTACTATATGTGATGCTTCAGGTATGCTTATTGGTAATTCTTTTAGGAACTTTTCAACACTTTCTGGCTCACCCTCTATAATAATTTTAACACCCAGATTATTGTTTTCCACCGTCCCTTTAATATTATGCTTATGTGCTAAACGATATATAAACGGGCGAAATCCAACACCTTGAACCAAACCTTTAACTAATATTTCTTTCGCAATATAATTCATACACTAAAAAAATGTCAAAACTAATTTAAAATGGTTATAAATTTCATTGTGTTAAAATATTAACAAAAACTTTATTACCTTTGCTGTTAATTATTTCACAGTACAAATGTATAAAGTTTTTCGATCTTAAAAATTCAATAATGAAAGAAAAAATTGAATCAATTTTAAATAAGTACAACAATGATCCGAGCAGATTAATGGATATTTTGCTCGACATTATGGAAAACAGTGGTTATGTTGATGAATTCAGCATAAGTGTTATTGCAGAAAGCCTTAATATTTCCGTTGCACAAGTTAAGGAGACAATATCATTCTATCATTTCTTTTCCGAAAAGCCAAGGGCTAAATATAATATTTTTCTGAATAACAGTATTACCTCTTGTTTAAGGGGTTTTAAAGAGGTTAAAGAGGCTTTTGAAACCGAAGCCGGAACAAGTTTTGGCAATTTAACTGAGGATGGTTTAATTGGCTTATACGAAACCTCATGTATTGGAATGAACGATCAGGGGCCTGCAGCAATAATTAATGACAAAATATTTACAAACCTTACCCCATACCGTGCGAGGAAGATCATAAATGATATAAAAGCCGGTAAAAAGTTGGAAGAACTTGTATATGAAAACCATGGCGATGGCAATAATGCTCATCCACTCATGAATACCATGGTATACAACCATATACGTAAGAAATCAATATTGCTTGATGAGAATTACGAAAAATTTGATGTTATAAAAAACGAACTTAAAAATATTTCGCCTCAGGAGTTAATTCAAACCATTGAAGATTCAAACCTGAGAGGTAGAGGAGGGGCAGGATTCCCAACCGGATTGAAATGGAAATTCGGAAGCCGAATGCCGGGTGAGCACAGAGTTATTATATGTAATGCCGACGAAGGAGAACCGGGTACTTTTAAAGATAGAGTTATGCTAACTCAATTTAATGATTTAGTTTTCGAAGGTATGGTTTTAGCTGCTTATGCTACCAAAGCAGATATTGGTGTTCTTTATTTAAGATATGAATATAAATATATGCTTAATTATCTGAACAGTGTTTTAGATAATATGCGTAAAGAAAATCTTTTGGGAGAAGATATTAGTGGTATTGAAGGATTTAAATTCGATATCAGAATTCAATTGGGAGCAGGTGCATATGTTTGTGGAGAAGAATCTGCACTAATAGAATCAATGGAAGGTAAACGTGGTGAGCCACGTGATAAGCCACCATTCCCTGTTGAAAAAGGTTATATGGATTACCCAACTATTGTTAATAATGTTGAAACTTTAGCCTCTGCTGTTAAGATAGCAAAAAATGGTGCTAAATGGTATAATTCTTTTGGTACAAAAGATTCATTGGGAACAAAATTATTGAGTGTTTCCGGCGATTGCCGCTTCCCTGGAATTTATGAGGTAGAGTGGGGTACAAGCATTAGAGAGGTTCTTGAAATGGCAGGTGCCCATAATGTACAAGCTGTACAAGTGGGAGGACCATCCGGAACTTTGGTTAATGTTAAGGATATCGATAATTTGAGTAAAACAGAATTAATGAAATGGTATAAGCCTTCAGGAATGATGACTGCTCAAACCGCTTTCGATAGAAAACTTAGTTATTCAGATCTTCCTACAGGTGGATCTATAATTATCTTTAATAAGGATAGAGACATTTTGAGAGAAGTGGTTATGAATTTTATGGATTTCTTCATTGAAGAGTCATGTGGTTCATGTTCTACTTGTAGAAACCTTCCTCGTATAATGAAAGAAAAACTCGAAAAGATTATTAATGGACACGGAGTTAGAGATGATATTGATGATCTTTTAAATTGGGGTAAAATTATAAAGTTAAGCAGATGTGGTTTGGGGCAAACAGCCGCCAATCCTATACTCTCTAGTATTCTTAATTTCAGGCATTTATACGAAGATCACGTAATGGCAATGACTGATTACGACAACCAGTTTGACATAGTTAAATCGGTAAGTCCGGCGAATAGTTTTGTTGGACGTAAATTTATTCATAACCATTCATAATTTATAATCGTTAAATCATGAGCGAAGAAATAAAATTCAAAATAGATGGCAAAGAAATAATTGCCAAAAAGGGTCAAACCATAGTTGAAGCAGCAAAAGATAATGGTGTTTATATTCCCACATTATGTAATTTTGAGGGTGTAAAACCCAAAGGAAGTTGTAGAATTTGTTCTGTTAAAGTTAATAACAGATTTATGACTTCTTGTACTACTCCTGCTGCACCAGGTATGGAAGTATACAATAATACAACAGAAATTTCCGATTTAAGAAAAAGCATAATCGAATTATTATTTGTAAGTGGAAATCACTTTTGCCCTGCCTGTGAAAAGAGTGGAAACTGTGAATTACAAGGACTTGCATATAAATACCAAATGATGGTTCCTCGCTTCCCGTATTCGTTTAAAAAGCATGGAGTTATTGCCACAGGTCCAAAACTTCTTAAAGAACAAGACAGGTGTATACTTTGTCAGAGATGTATGAAAACCATCAAGGATGAGAGTGGAAAGAGATATTATGCATTTCACAATAGAGGTACTAAACTAGAAGTAGTTATGGATGAGGAAATGAGTAAGACAATACCTGATGAACTTGCAAGGCAAGCGATGAAAAATTGTCCGGTAGGATCTATCATTTATAAAGAAATCGGGTTTGCCGAACCAATTGGTACAAGAAAATTCGATAAACAGTCTATTGGAAGTGAAATAGAAACAAATTAAAACTGATTAACAATGAGTAAAAAAATAATAGCCACTACTTCTTTAGCCGGATGCTTTGGATGTCATATGTCGATTCTTGATATCGATGAAAGAATATTAGACCTTATAGAATTAGTTGAATTTAACAAATCACCTGTTGACGACATCAAAACTTTTACAAAACAGGTTGATATAGGAATAATAGAAGGTGGTTGCTGTAATAGCGAAAATGTTGAAGTATTAAAATCTTTTAGAGATAACTGTGATATATTAATCTCACTTGGTGAGTGTGCAATTATGGGAGGTTTACCGGCAATGAGAAATGGTATTCCTATTGAAGAGTGCATTCACGAAGCCTATATTAACGGGCCAACCGTTAAATTAAACGAGGAGAAAATATTACCCAATGATGCTGAATTACCTATGCTTCTGGATAATGTTTATCCTTGTCATGAGATCGTAAAAATTGATTATTTCCTTCCGGGATGTCCACCAAGAGCCGACTTAATTTGGGATGCTTTGGTAGCATTGATTACCGGTAACGAAATGGATCTTCCTTACGAAGTAGTTAAGTTTGATTAATAATACAGAAAAATTTTAAAACGATGCCAAAAAAAATCACAATAGAACCTGTAACCCGCGTGGAAGGCCATGGAAAGGTTACCATACAAATGGACGATTTCGGTAATGTGAAAGACTCCCGTCTGCACATAGTTGAATTTAGAGGATTTGAACGCTTTGTTCAGGGAAGGCCTTATTGGGAAGCTCCTGTTTTAGTTCAACGTTTATGTGGTATTTGCCCTGTTAGCCACCATTTGGCAGCAGCAAAAGCACTCGATGTTATTGTTGGTGCCGGTACAGGCCACGGTTTGACCGCTGTAGGAGAGAAAATGAGGAGACTAATGCATTATGGACAATTTTTCCAGTCGCATGTTTTACATTTCTTCCATTTAAGTTCACCCGATTTCCTTTTCGGAATTGATGGCGATCCTGCACTAAGAAATATTATTGGTGTTGCCATGGAACATAAAGATCTTGCTGTTCAGGGTGTTATGATGAGAAAGTATGGACAGGAAATAATTGCACGTACAGCAGGTAAAAAGATTCATGGTACCGGAGCAATACCGGGTGGAATAAATAAAAACCTAAGTCTAGAAGAAAAAGAATTCTTGTTAAACGGTGCCGATCCATTGAATGCTGATAAAATGGTAGAATGGTCTGTAGGTGCTCTTGAGTTTTTCAAAACTTATCATGCAGGCAACAGAGATATGGTGGATAATTTTGCCGCCTTCCCATCTAATCACCTTAGTATTGTTAGAGAAGATGGTGCTATGGACTTATACAACGGAGTTCTTCGTGCTGTAGATAATGATGGCAAAAGAATACTTCATGATGTTGATTGTCAGGATTATGATAAATATATTGAAGAGGAAGTTCGTAACTGGAGTTATATGAAATTCCCTTATATTAAAGAATTAGGCAAGGAAAAGGGATGGTACAGAGTAGGTCCTTTATCAAGATTAAATACTTGTGACTTTATTCCAACACCACTTGCACAAAAAGAATTTGAAGAATTTAAAGCATATACCAATGGAAAACCTAATGGTATGAGTCTTCACTATCATTGGGCACGATTAATTGAGTTATTACATACTGCTGAGATGATTCGTGATTTATTAAAAGATCCTGATCTTCAGAATGATGACCTTGTGACAAAAGGTGAGAAACTTCATAAAGGTGTTGGTGTAATTGAGGCTCCACGAGGAACGCTTTTCCATCACTATGAGATTGATGATAACGACCAGATTACTTTGGCAAATCTTATTGTTTCCACAACAAATAATAACCAGCCAATGAACACAGCAGTTAATTTAACTGCAAAAGCTTTTATGAACGGACAGCAGGAAATAACAGAACCTATGATGAATGCTGTAGAAGTAGCCATCAGAGCGTATGATCCTTGTTTAAGTTGTGCTACACATGCGCTTGGCCAAATGCCATTGGAAATGACAATTGTTGATACAAATAACAATATTATTGATCATAAAATTAAATAAAAATGGAAAAAAAGAAACGTGTGCTGGTTTATGGATATGGTAATCCAGGCCGCCAGGATGATGCCTTAGGCAACGAAATGGTTGAAAAAGTTCAGGATTGGATTGAAAAGCATAAATTGGAATGTATGTCTACTGATAGTAACTATCAGTTGAATATAGAAGATGCAGAAAAAATTTCTCAATGGGAGATAGTTGTTTTCGTAGATGCTTCTCAAGAAGGTATTCACGAGTATAAGTTTTCAAAACTTGAACCTGTAGAAGAAAAGATCGAATTTACTATGCATGCTGTTTCTCCTTCTTATGTTCTGCATTTATGTAATAAGTTATATAGTAAGCAGCCAGAGGCTTATGTGCTTGGAATTAAGGGCTATGATTTTGAACTTAAAGAGGGGCTTACAGATAATGCAAAACTTAATCTGGAGCAGGCTTATCAGTTTTTGACTCGTCAATTAGCCGGATGGGCGTTAATAAAAAAGAACCTTCCAATAAGCATGCTTGATGGTAAATATTAGTGCAAATTATTTAGGCATAAGTCTTAAAAATCCACTAATTGTAGGAAGTTCAAGACTTACGGGCGAATTAAATACTCTTAAACAATGTGTTGATAAGGGAGCATCGGCTGTTGTTCTAAAATCATTGTTTGAAGAGCAAATAGTTAAAGAGGCAGAATCGAAAATATCAAAAAATAATATAGAGGAACATTATTTTTGGTTCAAAGAGGCAGAACAAAAAATTCTGGATTTATCCTTTGATCAGAATATGCAACGTTACCTCGACTATGTTCTTGAGGTAAAAAGAAACGTAGAAGTACCTGTTATTTCAAGTATCAATTGCGTTAGTTCAAAAGGATGGCCGAAATTTGCCTCTGAAATAGAGAAAGCTGGAGCAGATGCTCTGGAATTAAACATAGGAATATTTCCATTCGACATTAAAACAACGAGTGCCGAAATTGAAAATACTTATTTCGATATTATTCGGGAAGTTAAAGCAAATGTAAATATTCCGGTTTCTGTGAAAATTGGATCTTATTTTACTAATATTTTATCTTTTGCAAACGGTTTAGTTGAAGCTGGTGCAGATGGTATAGTATTATTTAACCGCTATTTCCGACCTGATATAGATATGGATACCAGAAAACTTGTGGCTAGCGACAATTTATCGTCTCCTGATGATTATCTTGTTGCAATGCGCTGGATAGGTCTATTAGTTGCAAACAAAATTAATTGTGATTTAGTTGCTAGTACAGGAGTACATAATTATGAGGCGGTTGTAAAGCAAATACTTGCCGGTGCTAATGCCGTACAACTCTGTAGCACTCTATATTTGAATGGAATTGATACAATTGAAAAAATTAATAATAATCTAATATCATGGATGGAAAATAAAGGGTATAACTCCCTTGAAGATTTCCGTTCTTCCTCTCTTGATTTACAAAGCGTTGACGCTTCTTTCGAGAGAATACAGTACATTAAACGTAGTTTTAATGATTAATTTGGGTTTAATTACCATTTTTATACCGGTCAATTTTATTTGTTTCAAAAAAAGGCTGCCGAAAGGCAGCCTTTTTAATTATCCACAACTTGTGAAATAACTTAATTTCTCCAACTTTCCAACCATATCATAGTTTTCAACAAAAATATCATCGGGTACATCGAGATGTGCAGAAGTAAAGTTTAAAATCCCTTTTACGCCTGATTCTACTACTGTCTTTAAAATTTCTTTAGTGTCGATATTTGGCAATGCCAATACAACAATATCTATCGACTCCTTTTTCATAACTTGTTTTAATTTTGACAAATGGTAGCATTTAAAATCAAGTTTTTCGTTACTTTTATTATCAGCAACTCTAAAGGCAGCTACAATTTCAAGCATACTATCTTTACTTTTAAATTCTGCAGCCAGAGCTTTTCCTAAATCTCCAATTCCAATAAAAGCGACCTTTTGCTTCCTGATACAATCTATATTTTTTCCAATCTCATTAATTAGATTTTCAACATTATAACCCTTATGTATATCTCCTGAGAAATTAATCAGCATTAAATCGCGTCTTATGTGGGCAGGATTTATACGCATTATATGCGCCAGTTTATGCGAGTGAATATATTCAGTATCTTCTGTATCTATTGCTTTTAATTTTCTTCTGTAGTTGCTTAGTCTTTCTACCGTAGCAGGAGGCAAGTTTCTTTCCATATTAGTTTTTTAATTTGTAGTTAAACCCCACATTAACTCTATAAATATTGTTCCATTTAGAACTCCTTATAGGATCAGCGTAAAGTTGCTGAAATGCCAGTGTTAATCCAGGTGAAAAATGAATACCTATTCTATCATTTAGTTTATAAAGTAAGCCTATATTTAGTTGTACTCCCCAGTCGTCGGTATTAAAATCATCGAATACATCTTCATTATTAAAATTAGTGATAGTACTCCCGGGAACCCTTAACTCTTCTGCCTCAAAGTTTGGTGCGTGATCGGGAAAAATATAAAGTTCCGTACTTCCATCTTTATTGGCACTAAGTAAAAGCGAATAGTATAAACTGGCTTTTAAATAGATTGATATTTTCTCAGATTCTCTATAATAAATGAGACTTACCGGAATAGTAAGATAATTGAGAGAATAATCGAGGTTGGTTTGGTAATAACTTGCATAAGAGACATATATTGAATCATCGCTCTGGAGTTCTCCAATCGGACTTAAATAATCGTTGGATTTGAAGCCTCTTTTATCCAGGTATAATCCCAGTCCGAGTTTAATTGATCCCCCAAGTTTGTAGTCCCCGAATAATCCAAAATTATAGCCTGATTTGCCTTTGGGAAGAACCGTAAAGGCTTCACTATCATAAACATTAGTGTATTGATAACCTCCTTAAAATCCGATGTTAAACCTATTGTCAGGGTTTGGCTCTTGTGAAAACAAATCTACATTTATAAATAGAAAGAACATTGAAACAAAAAAAGCTTTTTGAAAGAGCGAGTTTTTTATCATAATTACCATGTATTATATATCCAAATTATGCCCACAAAAATAGCACTTAATCCTATAATAGCACTAATTGCATTAAAAACAGATTTCTCCTTCAGTTTGACGGTTTTCTTTCCAATAATTCCCAAGATAAATGAAAATAATACCATTGCAAAAATTGTCCCGATACCAAATCCTAATAAGTACATTGCAGAATCGAAATTACTTGCAAATGCTATTGTTGGTAGTATTCCTAGAAAGTGAGAAACTCCTGCTAATCCATGTAAGATGCCAATTCCTAAGGCAGCCGTATATGTTTGTCGCTCAGCGTGCTTATGTGTGTGACTGTGTCCGCCTGCATGCGAATGTGCATGCTCTAGAATATTATTATGAGTATGTTCATGATCGTGTTTGTGAACATAAACTTTATCGTAAGTACTATGCTTATGGACGTGTTTATGATCATTAAACCTACTAAAGAAAATCCTGCCAATACCCCAGATGCCTATCACTATAAGCATTATGCCTACCAGTCGTTCACTATTGGCTGATATCCATTCAACGGGTATAATATCCCTGAAAAAGTAAAACAATACGCCAATTAATAACATTCCGGTTAAATGGCCAATTCCCCATGACATTCCAATTAGCCAGGGACGAAACTTTGTGTTTATAGCCAAAGGTCCTACAGCTGCAATATGATCAGGTCCCGAAACAACATGTATAAAGGCTGCTATGAAGCCAAAAATAATTGGGATATTTGAGAAGAAATTTTCCATCAATTTTTTTTACAAAATTATCATTTATTGTGAAATAAATAACAAGAATTCGCAAAATAATAACACTTTTTTTGTGTGAAAATTTCGGAATTATTTTCCATAATTCATAATTTCTTAATATTTTTGTTATCTAAATGAAGATAAAGATAGACTTATTAATATTTGACCTAGACGGAACCCTAATGAATTCAATTCCGGACTTAACTGCTGCGTTAAACTATACTGCTGAAAAGTTTGCTTTAAATGTTTTTAGTGAATCAGAAGTGCAAATTATGGTGGGCGGAGGCATAAGAAAGTTAATTGAAGATGCTTTTGGTCAAAAGAGAAATACACTCAATTATCAGCAGTATTACAATTGCTTTATGGATTATTATGCTCAGAATCACAGCAACAAGTCGCATTTGTTTGAAGAAAGTTTGGAAGTAATAAATCACTTTAGGGATAAAAAATTGGCAATACTTAGCAATAAGTTTGATCATTTTACAAAGCAAATGGCAAAAGACTATAATATTGATGGCTTTTTTGATGTTATACTTGGAGCCACTGATAATCTTAAAAAGAAACCCTCCTCTGAACCTGTCGATTACATTTTAGAGAAAACGGGAGTTCAAAAAGACTTTGCCATGATGATAGGCGATAGTGAACAAGATATTCTAACTGCAAAAAATTCCGGAATTAAAAGTGCTGCAGTTACTTATGGTTATAGAACCAAAGAACAACTATTGGAACTAAATCCCGACTATATTTGCAATAACTTAAAGGAACTAACAAACATAATAGAATGACTAAAAAGGAGAGGTATAATAAGGTAATAGAATACTTCATTGAAAATAATCCTTTAGCAGCAACAGAATTGGATTATGTTAATCCATATCAGTTATTGGTTGCTGTTATTCTTTCTGCTCAGTGTACTGATAAACGTGTTAATGTAATTACTCAGGATTTATTTGTTCAATATCCTGATGTTGAATCATTAGCGAGGGCTGAAATTGTTGATATATACGAGTTTATCAAATCGTGTTCGTATCCTAATAATAAAGCGAAGCACCTTTCGGGGATGGCCAAAATGTTGGTTTCCGATTTTAATAGTGTTGTTCCTGAAGATATTGACGAATTACAGAGATTGCCTGGAGTAGGTCGTAAAACGGCAAATGTAATTGCATCAGTAGTTTTCAATAAACCAGCTATGGCTGTTGATACGCATGTTTTTAGAGTTTCTGCACGAATTGGATTAACTACCAATAGTAAAACACCCTTGGAAACCGAAAGACAACTTGTTAAGAATATACCTGAGGAGATGATACCACTTGCTCATCATTGGCTAATTCTTCACGGAAGATACGTTTGTTTGGCTAGAAAACCTAAATGTGATGAGTGTGGGATTACAGAATTATGTAAATATTATGCTAAAATTAACAAGAAAAAATGATTATTTCGCCAACCCGAATTCATCTTTTTTTCTTATATATTTGTAAAAAAACTAATTAATATGACTAAACTAAAAATTGGGGATAAAGCCCCTGACTTTGTGGGAGTTGATCAAAATGGAAATTCCATAAGTCTTGCTGATTTTAAAGCTAGTAAACTAATTTTATATTTTTATCCAAAGGACAATACTCCGGGTTGTACTAATGAAGCCTGCGATTTGAGAGATAATTACAATATGTGGCTTGAAAAGGGATATAAAGTTGTTGGGGTTAGCCCTGATAGTATTGCGTCTCATCAGAAATTTATTTCAAAATATGATTTGCCATTTCCTTTAATTGCTGATGTGGAAAAGGATATAATTAAAGCCTATGGCGCATGGGGACCCAAGAAACTTTATGGAAGAGAATATGAAGGTTTATTAAGGACAACTTTCGTTATTGATGAAGAAGGTAAAGTTGAGCAAATTTTTACTAAAGTTAAAACCAAAGAACATACAAACCAAATACTTGACAGTTTAAAAAATTAATATTATGACATCTGATAAAGCAAAAGAAACAGCCGATAAGGCAAAAAATGATAAGTTAAAAGCTCTGGAAGCTACTCTTGGAAATATTGAAAAGTCCTTTGGTAAAGGAACGATAATGAAGCTGGGGGATAATGCAATTGAGAAAATGGAATTTATCTCTACAGGCTCAATAAGTTTAAATAGTGCGCTGGGTATTGGTGGTGTTCCAAAAGGAAGAGTTGTTGAAATTTATGGACCGGAATCTTCGGGTAAAACTACTCTGGCACTTCACATAATTGCTGAGGCGCAGAAGGCAGGTGGAATTGCTGCATTTATTGATGCAGAGCATGCTTTCGATAGGTTTTATGCAAAAAAACTAGGTATAGATATTGAAAATTTGTTGATTTCGCAACCTGATAATGGCGAGCAAGCTCTTGAAATTACCGACAGCCTTATCCGTTCGGCAGCAATTGACGTTATAGTAATCGACTCAGTAGCAGCATTAACGCCTAAAAGTGAAATAGATGGCGAGATGGGAGATTCAAAAATGGGATTACAAGCCCGTCTAATGTCGCAGGCCCTAAGAAAACTAACTGCCAACATTAGCAGGACAAATACAGTGTGTATTTTTATTAATCAGTTGCGTGAAAAAATTGGTGTAATGTTTGGAAATCCTGAAACAACAACTGGAGGTAATGCACTTAAATTTTATGCATCAGTACGCCTGGATATAAGAAGAATAAGCCAAATAAAGGATACTGAGCAGGTTAATGGTAACAGAGTCAGAGTAAAAGTTGTGAAAAACAAAGTTGCTCCTCCATTCCGTAAGGCTGAATTTGATATCATGTATGGTGAAGGTATTTCTAAAATTGGTGAAATAATCGACCTTGGTGTTGAGTATAACATTATTAAGAAAAGCGGTTCATGGTTCAGTTATGGTGAAACAAAACTTGGTCAGGGAAGGGATGCAGTAAAAGGTCTTCTCGCAGATAATCCTGATTTGACAGAAGAGTTGGAAACAAAAATATATGAAGCTCTGGCTCAATAAAATTTAAATAATGTATAATTATGTATAAATTAATCATAGTTTTCTTTGGTTTATTATTGTTAGTATCTTGTAATGATAATTCAACAAAAGTTGAGAATAAAAGTCCTCAGGAAATTATTAATACACTTAATGATAGGATATTAGAAGATGATCAAAACTATGAATTATATGCTGAAAGGGCGACAATATTTCTTGATCAGGGAAAAATAGACCCCGCCTTTAAGGATATAAATAAAGCTATTAGTTTAAAACCTAAGGATCCTAATTTATATGTAATACTTTCTGATATTTATTTTGTTTTGGGCAATAAGGAAAATAGCATTTCTTCATTAAAAAAGTCGGCCAGCCTTGATCTAAATAATCCAATTCCTCTGATAAAACTATCGGAATTATATTTGATGACCAAGGAATATGACAAAGCTCATCTTTATGCCGACAGGGCTATTTCATTAAATATCAATGCCTCTAAGCCTTATTATTATAAAGGAATTGCCTTTTTGGAAACCGATGATACTGCAAAAGCAATTTTAAATCTCAAAATAGCATCAAATATTGATACCAATAGTTTTGCTTCAAATATGCAGTTGGGTGCTTTGTATTATGAAAATAACGATAGTCTCGCCGAGTTTTATTTAAATAAAGCATTAAAAGTTCAACCTAATAATGCCTCTGCCATTTATTACCTTGGTATGCTTTATCAGCAGAAAAAAGAATTTGAAAATGCATTGGAAGTATATTCCAGGTTATTTGATAATGAGAAGAGTGCTAAAAGGGCATATTATAACTCTGCTTATATTTATCTTGTTGAATTACAGGAACTTGACAAAGCGGAAGAAATGTTTAAGAAAGCAGTCGAACTTGATCCCGGATTTGTGGAGGCTATCTATAATTTAGGACGTGTTTACGAAGCAAAAGGGAATAAAAAAATAGCAAGAAACTATTACGATTCGGCATTAATGGTTTTGCCTAATTATCCTTTGGCAGTGCAAGGTTTAAACAGATTGGATAATTAAACGTAGTTTTCTCTTAGAACCGAAATTTCATCTACCATTGTACGAACTAGTTTGTCGAGTTCTTGGAAATCTTCATGCAAATTTTCATTAATGGAGTCAGTTCCTTTATTTTCCAGTTGTTTTGCTATATCCTGTACCTTTGGAGCAGAGAAGTTTGCTACAACTCCTTTTAAACTATGTGCATGGAACTTTAAATTTTGAAAATCTAACTCATCAATACTTTTTTTAATGGTACTTAGCCTTTCTTCATATTCATTAAGGAAAATATCAATTATCTCCACCACAATTTCTTTGTCGAAATAGGAAAAACTTTCATTAAATGACTGGTCATTAATTAATTTCATAATTACTTTTTTCTATGATTTAATTATCTACAAAGATGGAAATAATTCTTGAAAGTTCACCCTGTGTTACAGGTTTTCTAATAAAATCATTCATTCCGGCATCTAGGCACTTTGATTTGTCTTCCTCAGGATGACTCGCAGTAAGGGCTAAGATTGGAGTTTGATTCAAATTATTTTCCTTCTCATATTCTCTTATTAACATAGTTGATGTAATTCCATCCATCTTGGGCATGTGGATATCCATTAATACGCAATCGAATTTATCAGATTTATATAATTCCAAAGCTTCAATTCCATTGTTCGCAGTAACTATTTCGAAATTGAATTTGCGCAATAAGGCTAATACTACCATCCGATTTATATGGTTATCGTCAACCACTAAGAGTCTCATTTTGTTAAGTTTATTCACATTAATTACCTACAAATATAATATAAACTAGATTATGTGACAAGAAAATTTTAAAAAAATATTTCAATATGGGAATAGAGGTTAAAATATGGAATGTTTCCGAAATGGAAAATTATGTCAATAAATTACCAATTTGGTAAACTGCAAATGATGCAATCCAAGCAAGAGCAGTAGTGTAGAATGCAAGAAATAATGACCATTTCCATTTCCCTGATTCATTTTTTATTGCTGCTATTACAGCCAAACAAGGAAAATATATTAATATAAAAACTAAATACGACATGGCAACTACTTGTGAAAACACCAGTTGACCTTTCCGTTTGCCTCTTGTATATCTTTGAGTTTGTAATTTTTCAACTAATGATTTTTCATTGTTCTCAATATCAGTTTGATACAAGACTCCCATTGTACTTATAATAATTTCTTTAGCACTAGAACCGGCCAATAAACTAACTCCCATCTTCCAGTCAAAACCAAGTGGAAAAATAACCGGTTCCATAAATTTTCCAATATATCCAATAAAAGACTTTTCTTGTTTAAGACTTTCTTTCTCTAATTGAAGGGTTTTTATTTTATTGTTGAGTTCACTTGTTGAATAATTATTTTGTTCTTCTTTTAGTTTACTTATTTTACTATTATACTCTTGTTCAATATCATTATTTAGGGGGAAATATCCTAAAGCCCAAACTATTAGCGAGCCAACCAAAATGATAGTGCCCATTTTTTTAATGTATTGCTGTCCTTTAAACCAGGTTTGTTTTAATATTGAAGTAAGTGCAGGAACTCTATATGGAGGTAATTCCATAACAAAAGGAATAGTTTCCACTTTAAACAAGGTTTTTTTCATTACCCAGGCAATAAATGCGGCCAGAAAAATCCCAAACATATAAATCCCGAAAAGTATTGTACCTCTGAAATTATCGAAGAATGCCGTAATAATTAGTATATATACAGGATATCGAGCCGAGCAACTCATAAATGGAATTATGAGCATAGTTTTTAATCTGTCGGTTTTACTTTCAATTGTTCTGGTTGCCATAATCGCCGGCACATTACACCCAAATCCCATTAGCATAGGTACAAATGATTTTCCGTGCAATCCAATTTTATGCATTAGTTTATCTACTATAAAAGCAACCCTTGCCATATAACCTGAGGCTTCCATTAGTGTGATAAAGAAAAAGAGAATCAGTATGTTAGGCAGGAAAACGATGACGCCACCAACGCCTCCCAACAATCCATCCACAAGCATATCTCTGAACATACCTTCGGGCAGGTATTTAACCAAAATATCTCCTAAAAAGGCTACTCCTTTTTCTATCCATTGCATAGGATAATCGCCCAGGAGGAAAGTGGTTTGAAACATTACCCACATTGCGAGAAGAAATACCGGATAACTTAATAGGCGCCCTGTGAGCACTTTATCAATTATTCTGCTGCGACTAATTTTTTCTTTAATATTGGATTTCTTATAAGTTTCTTTCAGCGCACCTTCAATAAAACCGTATTTAGCATCTGTGAAAATTGTTTCTGGATTCTCGTTTCGGAGTTTGGATATTATTTCCGATTCTTTTGCTGCTATTTCCCTGATTTCATTTTCATTTTTACACAATGAAATTCTTTCGGTTTCTTTTTCGTCTTGTTCGAGAAGTTTTATGGCAAGAAAACGAGGGGCAATTTTAGAAGTTACAACTTCATTTCCAGGGATATTAATTTTCTCCTGAATGCTCTTAATGGCCATTTCTATTCGGCGGCCATAATTTATATGGATATGTCTTATTATGGGCTCTTTATCCTCAAAAGCAGTTATTATCTTATCAAAAATTTCATTTAAACCAGTTCCCTTGGAAGCAACCAAAGGAACCATTGGCATACCAATCATTTTGCCGAGGGTTTCATAATCGAATTTATCACCTTTTAACTTAAACTCATCCCACATGTTCAAAGCAATAATTACTTTAATATCCATGTCGATGAGTTGAGTGGTTAAATACAGGTTCCTTTCCAGATTTGAGGTGTCGATCACGTTAAGAATTATATCAGGCACTTCCTTTATAATATGATCTCTAACATACAGTTCTTCAGGAGTATAACTAGTAAGAGAATAAGTTCCCGGTAGGTCTACAATATTAAATTTATAATCTTTGTATTTAAATACGGCCTTCTTGGCATCTACGGTTATTCCACCATAATTACCCACTTGCTCATGTGAGTGGGATGCATGATTGAACAGAGTTGTTTTACCACAATTTGGATTACCAACCAGTGCAACATTTATTGTTTTTGTACGGTTAATTTTTATAATGTTTAGCGATTCCTCCAATTGGAGTCTGCTAGCAAAATCCTCATCTAATTTGGGTTTAATATAGTCTGTATGTACTTCAATTAATGAAGCTTCTGTTCTCCTTAGGGAAACTTCATATCCCATAATATTATACTCTATGGGATCTTTTAAGGGGGCATTTTTGATGACAATAACCTGTTTGCCAACCACAAAGCCCATTTCAATAATTCTCTTACGAAATGCACCTCTTCCCTTAACTTTCGAAATTATTGCTTTTTCACCATTCTTAAGGTCGGCCAGTGTCATATTTGCATCATTGTTTAATACAACGCAAAGAAACAAAATGTAACAACTAAGCTATATACCTAGATGTGGTTATTATTGGCTTAGATTAGGCCAAAGGGAGCGTCCAAATCAGTCTCATCCAAATCTTTATCGTAAAGAAGATGATGTACTTTTGGCATAATATTAGCAATCCGGTAACCCCAATGTGATTCAAATAATCTTTTACATTCGGCGATGGCATTCTGACGTGCTGCATAGGTGTTTTTCTGGTATAGAAGTATGAAGTCTTTCATATCCTGATACAGGTCAGCCAGATTTTCTGCAAGGCTTGCTTTTAATGGCTCGTCTTCATTAACATGCTGAGGATCAATAAACCAGAACTCATCATCCTTCACGAATTTATCTCTTAACAATGTGAAGACAGTTTCCCAATTCTCAGCAGTTACAAATCTTTCGTTGGCATCCGGGTCTTCAACTTCAATATCCGGAAGTAAAGAACCTTTGAGGTAGAGTAGGGGACATATCCTATTTACAAAATCCAGAACCCCTTTTTTCGATTTTTTCTCTGAGGTATCAAGATAATGACAATACTCGTTTGCAACTGTAACCATCTCTAGTATGGTTTTGCTGATGGTTATATCGTTTTTATAATCTGTCATAAACGAAAGAAATTATATGCTTACTAAAGTCCGAATTCTTCTACTATTTTATCAATTCTTTTTTGAAGTTCCGAATTTACTTTTTCATAATTCTCAACTTTATCCAGTTTTCCCTTTAAACCAAAATAGAATTTAATTTTTGGTTCAGTTCCTGAAGGACGAACACTAACTTTACTTCCATCTTCAGTTAAAAATTGAAGTACGTTTGATTTTGGTAAATCTATTTCGCTAGTTGTATTCGACTTTAAATCAAACGATTTACTGCTTTGATAATCCTTTATGCAAATGATTTTAGAACCACCCATTAATTTGGGAGGGTTACTCCTGAATCCGGCCATCATACTTTGGATTTCTTCGGCTCCCGACTTACCTTTTCGTACAACAGAAATTAGAGATTCTTTATAAAAGCCATGTTCCACATAAATTTCCTTCAATAGATCGAGCATGGCAATTCCATTATTTTTCGCCCAGGCAGTTGCCTCTGCTATCATTGCACATGAAATAACCGCATCTTTGTCGCGTACAAAATCTCCAACAAGGTAGCCGTAACTTTCTTCACCACCACCAATAAATGTTTCTTTGCCTTCCAGACTCTTTATGATATCGGCTATGTATTTAAAGCCTGTTAATACATCATAATGTTTCACCGAATATTTTTTTGCAAGATCGAAAAGTAATTCAGAGGTAACTATAGTTTTTACAATATACTCTTTCCCTTTAAGTAAACCATTTTCGTTCCATTTGCTTAGCAGATAATTTATCAGCAACGTAGCTGCCTTATTACCATTTAAAAGAATAAAATCATCTCCGTTTTTAACGGCTATACCAACTCTGTCAGAATCAGGATCTGTAGCCATAACCAGTTCGCCTCCAATTCTTTTTGCTTTTTTGATTGCGAGGTGTAAGGCAGCACTTTCCTCAGGATTTGGAGATTTTACTGTAGGGAAGTTCCCATTTCCAAATTCTTCTGATTGCTCTTTAACTAAATGAACATTGTTAAAGCCAAATTCTTTTAAAACCTGTGGTACAAGTTTAACACCTGTTCCATGAATTGGTGTATAAATAATGCATAAATCGCTTTGCTTATCAACTATATCACTAGAAAGTGAAAGTTTTTTAATGTTTGCAACATAAATGTCATCGAATTCATCACCAACTTCTTCAATTAGTTTAATATTACGATTAAAGTTAACTTCGTCGATGTTGCTAATTTTGTTAACCTCATTAATAATATTTTTGTCATGTGGGCTGATAATTTGTCCGCCATCATTCCAATAGGCTTTGTATCCATTATATTCTTTCGGATTGTGAGAAGCAGTAATAACAATACCTCCCTGACATCCAAAATGACGAATTGCAAACGACAATTCAGGTGTTGGTTTTAGGTTTTCAAATAAATATACTTTTATTCCATTGGCAGAGAACACATCCGCAGTAATCTGCGCAAAGTATTTACTATTATTTCTACTATCGAAGGCTATAGCAACCTTTATCTGTTCTAAATCAGGGAAGTTCATTCTTAAATAATTGCTAAAGCCCTGTGTTGCTGATCCAACGGTATATTTATTCATTCTGTTGGAGCCAACTCCCATAATACCTCTTAATCCACCTGTTCCAAATTCAAGGTCACGATAAAATGATTCGGTAATTTCAGTGGGGTTATTTTCCATTAAATCCCGAATTGTATTTTTAGTTTCTTTATCGTAATTTCCTTCAAGCCAGATATTTGCTTTTTTAATTACGTTATCTTCCAATTTTATATTCATGCGTTTAATTTTTTATTCTGCTAATCATTAATTTAAGACTATCGAGCCAATATGGTATTTCCACCTCAAAATCGTTTATAAATTTGGCTTTATTCAATACGCTGTAAAATGGGCGGGGTGCTTTAGCCGGAAAATCTTTTGATTCGATGGCGTTTACCCTACATTCAATATTATTGAGTTGCATTATTGCTTTTGCAAAATCATACCAACTTATTACTCCCAGATTACTATAATGGTAAATGCCTGTTTTGTCACTTTCAATACATGCCATAATACCAATAGCCAAGTCTGCAGCAAAAGTTGGAGTACCAATTTGATCCACCACAACTCCAAGGTTGTCTCTTTCATTTCCCAGCCTTATCATGGTTTTAACGAAATTATTTCCATAATTTGAATACAACCAGGAAGTTCTGATAATTACATGATTATCAATATTTTGACTGACTGATTTTTCTCCTGCCAGTTTTGTAATTCCGTAATATGAATTTGGTGAAGGTTCGTCGGTTTCAGCATAGGGTTTATAATTACTGCCATCAAAAACATAATCGGTGGAAATATGTATTAACCTAACCTGGTTTTTATTGCAGGCTTGAGCCAGAATTTTAACTGCTTCAGAGTTGACCAACATTGCTAATTCCCGGTCGTCTTCAGCCTTATCCACAGCAGTATATGCTGCACAATTTACACAAGTATTTATGGAGTTGGACGAAATAAATTCTTCCACATACTGCTTTTTGGTTAGGTCGAGTTCTTCAATATCTGTGAAGAAAAAACTATGTTGAGGGTAATTATCCTTAATTGATTTAATTTCTGATCCTAGTTGTCCGTTACTTCCAGTTACAAGTATGTTAGCCATTTTCTTTTAGTAAGTTATCGAAGAAGTTAATAGTTTTTTCAAGGCCGGTTTCCAAATTAATGCTTGGTTCCCAGTTTAGTTTTTCTTTGGCCAGACTAATGTCTGGTTTTCTTTGTAAAGGGTCGTCGGATGGAAGTGGATAGAATTTTAATTTCGACTTACTTCCTGTCATACTAATAACTTTTTCAGCAAGTTCCTTAATTGTGAATTCTCCCGGATTACCTATATTAACAGGGCCTACAAAGTCGTCACCTGTCGCCATCATCTTAATCATTCCATTAAGAAGGTCGTCAACGTATTGGAAACTACGAGTTTGAGAGCCATCACCAAAAATGGTAATATCTTCATTTTTGAGAGCTTGAATAATAAAATTTGAAACTACACGTCCGTCGTTTGGATGCATACGTGGTCCGTAAGTATTAAAAATTCTGATAATTTTTATCCTCACATTATTCTGGTCGTGATAATTCATAAACAGAGTTTCGGCAACCCTTTTTCCTTCATCATAACATGAACGAATACCTATTGGGTTTACATGACCCCAATAATCTTCTGTTTGAGGATGAATTTGTGGATCTCCATAAACCTCAGATGTGGATGCCTGCAATACTTTGGCTTTTATTCGTTTTGCCAGGCCAAGCATATTTATGGCGCCCATCACCGATGTTTTAACGGTTTTAATTCCATTATACTGATAATGAATAGGTGATGCAGGACAAGCTAGATTATAAATTTCATCAACTTCAATGAAGAATGGCATAGTAACGTCATGTCGAATAATTTCGAAATACGGATTATCCATAAGATGAACAATATTTCGCTTTTGACCGGTAAAATAATTATCCAGAGAAATTACTTCATTACCTTCGTTAAGGAGTCGTTCGCAGAGGTGTGATCCAAGGAACCCAGCTCCTCCTGTTACTAATATTCGTTTCATAAATTAAAGTTTTGAAAATAAAGTTTTATAATTAGTAATTATTTAGTACCGATGCCAAAATATTGGAAGCCTTCTGCTCTCATTTCTTTAGCATCATAAACATTTCTTCCATCAAAAATAACTTTTTGAGAAAGTAGTTTAGCCATAACATTGAAATTGGGGAATTTAAATTCCGGCCATTCTGTTACAAGGAATAATGCATCAGCATCAATAATTGCTTCATACTGATCTTTGCAATACTCAATTTTATCACCAACAATTCTATGCGCTTCTTCCATGGCTACTGGGTCGTATGCTTTAACTTTAGCACCTTGTTCCAGCAATTTGTCGATAATCACCAATGAAGGGGCTTCA
>PKTA01000037.1 GCA_002869365.1 Marinilabiliales bacterium
CCTCCGGCAAGAATAATACCTTTCATAGTTTAAATTTTTATTGATAATTAATCTTTATCTTTTAATTCCTCAGATACTAATTTATCGATTTCTACATCATCTTCCTCATCAAATACATGAACTTTTGCCTGTTTGAATGATTTGGTTAATAATTTAGCATCAAATGATAATAAAAGCGATGGTAAAACAAAGATATTTGAAAACAAAGCAACGAATAAAGTAAACGAAACCAAATAACCTAAGGCTTCTGTTCCTCCAAAGGAAGATAATGTAAATATGAAAAATCCGAAAAATAAAACCAATGCCGAATAAATCATACTATAACTTGTTTCATGCAAAGCAGCCAGTATCGATTCCTTTACTTTCCAGTTCGTTTGTTTTAAGTGTAATCGATAGCGCGAAAGGAAATGTATAGTATTATCAACGCTAATTCCCAGTGCTATACTGAAAATTAATATTGTAGACGGTTTTATTGAAATTCCAAAATATCCCATCATACCGGCAGTTAAAATTTGTGGTATTATGTTAGGAATCAAAGAAATAAGTATCATCCTAAAGGAAGAAAAAATTACAGCCATTAATCCTGTAATTACAATTACAGCCAATAGTAGCGAACTAAAAAGATTCTTTACCAGGTAATTTGTGCCTTTTAGAAAAACTACACTGGTTCCGGTTAACTGAACTTCATATTTATCAGGCGGGAATATTTTATCAATTTTTGGCTTTAATTCACCCAAAATTCTTTCAACATCATTTGTGCCGATATTAGCCATTTGCACAGTAATAAGGGTTTTGCTCATATCGCTGTTTACAAATGAGTTAAGTATCGATTTGTCATTACTCTCAATGTTTGGTACATATGAAAGTATGAAGTTTTTTTCCTGGCTGTTTGGCAGGGCATACATTTTTGTATTACCTCGATAAAAAGCCTGTTTTGCAGCTTTAATAACTTCAACAACAGAAACCGGCAATTAAAATTCAGGGTATGTAGCCAAAGTATACTGTAGTTGATCAAGTTTTTTTATTGTAGATAAACTTAGTATTCCATTTTTTCTTTTAGTGTCGACGGTAATTTCCAATGGCATTACACCATTAAAATTCTTTTCCATAAACATCAAATCCTTATAGAGTTTATCTTTTTTTGAAATATCATCGACAATATTTCCGGTTGTTTTCAACTTTGTTATACCATACACTCCACCAAGAAATGCTATGATAGTAATAGTATAAATTAACTTTCTTCTGGTTAAAACAATTACTGTTATTTTATCAATTATCCTACTTATAAGGCTTTTGTCGAGATGTTTTAAATGTTTTCTTTTAGGAGATGGAAAGAAACTGAAAAGTATCGGTAATAACAATAATGAAAGTAAATAAGTAACTAAAATATTTAGTGAAGCAATAATTCCGAATTCAACCAATAAAGAATTACTTGTAATAATAAATGCTGCAAAACCGGTTGCTGTTGTAGCATTTGTAAGGAGGTTTGCATTACCAATACGTGAAATCATACGTGATAAAGCTTTAGCCTTATTCCCATGATCCCTGTATTCACTAAGGTATTTGTTAAGAAGAAAAATGGAATTTTCAACTCCGATAACAATTAAAAGAGGAGGTAGGATACCTGTTAATATTGTAATTTTGTAGCCAAATAGTACTATGGTTCCCAAAACCCAAATCACGGCTATTACTACTACCAACATTGAAAATGCTACTGCACGAAATGAGCGGAATAGTATTAGCAATAGTACTGAAGTTATAAGGAGACTAAGTAATACAAAAAACAATAATTCATCTTGTATTACTTTCGACGTTACAGTTCTGATGTAGGGCAGTCCCGAATATTTTATATTAAGGTCATATTTATCACCAAACTCATCAATCTCCTCTTTAATAGATTTAATAAGCGAAACGCGTTTCTTCGAATTTAAAATCTCCTTGTCGAGAGTTATCATCATTAAAGAAACATTGGTTTCAGGATTGAAAAGTCTTCCTGAATAAAGGGGCAATCCGTAGACAATATCTTTTATGGAATCCACTTGTGCCTGCGAAACCGGTTCTTCGGCAACTATTGGTTTAAAATCAAATTTTTTCTTTTCATCATTTCGATTAAGATTGTATAGCCTTGCAGTTGAAACAACTCCTTCAACCCCATAAATTTCATTAACCGAATTACTTAACTTATACCAATCGCGAAAATGTTCAAGATCATAAAGGTTTGGATCGTTAACGGCAACAAATA
Source organism: Marinilabiliales bacterium (assembly GCA_002869365.1). Taxonomy (GTDB): domain Bacteria; phylum Bacteroidota; class Bacteroidia; order Bacteroidales; family F082; genus BM524. Next base: position 2,243 of record PKTA01000037.1, read on the forward strand.
TTACGCTTCCATCCTGCCCAAATTCACTTTTAAACTTTTCATATTCAACATAAATGGAATCTGATTTTGGCAACATCCTGGCCATCTCATAAGTCATTTTTATGCCCGAACCTTTATAAGCCATGAAGATTGTAAGTAATCCAATGATTACTAATATGCTTATACGGTTTCTTAGAATTAGCCTAACAATAAATTGCCACATCTGATTTTATTAATTTGTAATTAATATCTAAAATAACAATAATTTTGTGATTATAAGTTTTTTAATAATCAGCAATTATTATTTAATAATAGTTCGCAAAAGTACGGCTTGTTTTAAAATGGAGAAAGGAAAAGTTTTATTTATTGATACTACTCATCCCAAACTACCTTCGATGCTTGAGGAGGCAGGATTTACAGTGGTACATTTTTACCAAAAAAATTCTAATGAGTTAAAAAATATTGCCTCACAATTCGTTGGGTTTATTATAAGAAGTAAATTTAAAATGGATGAGGATATTTTGCAATATGCAAGCAAATTAAAGTTTATTGGAAGAGTTGGTGCGGGCATGGAAAATATTGATACTGAGTATACTGACAAAAAAGGGATTGTTTGTTTTAATGCTCCTGAAGGAAACCGTGATGCTGTTGGAGAGCAGGCAATAGCAATGCTTCTGGCACTATTTAATAATTTGCTTAAAGCAGATGCTGAAGTAAGAAAGGGTGTCTGGAAAAGAGAAGAAAACCGTGGTATTGAATTAGGAGGTAAAACAATTGGAATAATTGGATATGGAAATACCGGTGGCGCGTTTGCGCGGAAGTTATCCGGTTTTAATGTAAATGTTCTGGCTTACGATAAATATAAAAGTGGTTTTTCCGACAAATATGTTAAAGAGGCCGAATTAAAAGAAATTATCAATGAAGCCGATATTATTAGTTTTCATGTTCCTTTAACTGATGAAACTCTTTTTATGGCAAATGAAAGCTTCTTTAATTCATTTAGAAAAGAGGTTTATGTAATCAACACTTCGCGCGGTAAAGTGTTGAACACAAATGATTTATTAAAAAGTTTAGAGTCGGAAAAAGTAAAAGGTGCCTGTCTTGATGTGCTAGAGTATGAGGGCTTGTCATTTGAAAACTTAAATAGTAAAGACCTCCCTGACGGATTTGTTAAACTGGTAAACCGCAGAGATGTGATTTTATCACCTCATATAGCTGGATGGACACATGAATCCAACATAAAACTTTCGGAAGTTTTAGCCAGGAAAATTATATCAAAATTTTAGAAATTATCTGTTTAAATAAACTTGATTAAATACTTTTATGTTAATTGCCATTTAAGTATTTCTCTGAAATCGTATTCCTTTGGATTCTCAAGATATTCCTTTGCCAGTTCATAATCGCCGGGCTCAATATATTGCAATCCGTGTTCGAAAATAAGTTTTTGTTTATCTCCATCGATATTTACCAATCGTGGTTTTATTTTACCATTCTCATCTTCAACATCTTCCAAATACAATGGCCTTATAGTTCCATTATTATCGGCTGTAACCATACAGGCTGTTCTTCCTTCATCGAAAAGTTTTTTAACACCATAACCCAATAATCCGCAATATAGTTGATCGAAGGCAGTAGGAGCAACGCATCTGAGTTCATAACCCAGTTCAACAGGACGGCTTTTAACTTTTATGTTTAGTGATTTTAATTTTTGCTGTAGTAATACGTTAAATATATGTGCTTTGCTTACATTTCCTAATTCAGGATGGCCATGATCGTCATAGGTAAAATTAATTCCGGAATTAATAATTTCCTGTTCATCCATAAAATGAAAAACTCCTTCACTAACTATAGCAAGGCCGTAATCAATTCCTTTTATTTTCCTTTTAACGATGGATGAAATAATAAGATTAATAATTCTTTCGAAAGTAATCTGAACTTTATTAAACATTTCAGGAATAACTATCATAGGAAAATGGCTGGCTGCACCTATTCCAAATGCCAAATGCCCTGCTTCTCTTCCCATAGCCGAAACTACGAACCAGTTGCCGCTAGTACGGGCATCTTCATAAACTGTTTGAGCTATTCTTACACCCTCTTGCTTAGCCGACTGATATCCAAATGTTGGATTACCTTCAGGCAATGGCAAATCATTATCAATGGTTTTTGGAACATGTATATTCTGGATACTTACATCATGCTCTCTAAGGAATTTCGAAATCCTGTTTGCTGTTGAAGCTGTGTCGTCGCCTCCAATGGTTACAAGAAGTTGTATGTTATTATCAACAAAAAACTTTGTGTTAAATTCTTCATCCTTAGGTTTATGTCGGCTCATTTTTAGTGCCGATCCACCCTGATTATGAATAGCATCTGCAAAAGTGAAATCTATATCTGTAAATTGATTGTTATTCGAAAATAGACCTTTATATCCATCATGAACGCCTAACACTCTGTATCCTGATCTAAGAAATACTAAAGCAACTGAACTTATTACCGAGTTAATTCCCGGTGCTGGTCCTCCTCCACATAGTATGGCAACTGATTCTTTCATTTTTTTGTCTAGTTTAAATGATGGCCGCAAAGATAGTAAATGAAATTTTATATTTACTTGGTCTGCAACTTATGCTATAAATTATTAGTCAATTATACGGATTAATTAATTTAGGCTTTTTTAAATTAATGTCTTAAATATATATTTACTTTTGTAAGTTGAAAATAAAATCACAAATTATAAAATATGAAGATAAAAGTTACAAACCTAGTTTTACTAATTGCAATGATGTTTGGTTTTCAGGTTTTTGCCCAAAATCGGGCTAATGTTGAAAAGTTAAATGAACTATCAAAGCAATTTGAAACTAAATGGAATGAAGCCCAGCAGCGTGTGGTAAAATATGCAGTTGAAAACAACCTAAAAATCTGGCATGAAACGGAAGATGGTCGTGTTATGGAAATGGTTGATGTTAGAGAGGGACAACCGGTATATTATATTACTGATAACCGTGGCGCCGATAAAACTACTCGTGTTGATCAGTTATGGCCGGGCGGTAGTTTAAATCTTGATTATTCAGGAGAAGGCTATTCCCAACTTGGTGAATGGGATGCAGGTCATGTGCGCAAAACACATCAGGAATTTATGGACGGCAGCACTTCAAGAGCTACTCCACAGGATGGTAATTATGCCACACATTTTCATGCCACACACGTAGCAGGAACAATGATTGCCGCTGGTGTAAATCCTGAAGCTAAAGGAGCACTTTATGGAGGGAATTTAAAATATTGGCAATGGTCGGCCGACGATTCTGAAATGGCTACAGCCGGAGCCAACGGATTGGAAATTTCTAATCATAGTTATGGTTTCCTTGCGGGATGGAATTATGATAATGGAACCTTGAAATGGTGGGGAAATAGTGCCATAAGTACCGATGAGGATTATAAATTCGGATTTTATAATAATGATGCCAGAGGATGGGATCAAATAGCATATAATGCCCCTAATTATCTGATTGTTAAGTCGGCAGGTAATGATCGTGGTGAAGGACCAAGTGATGCCGGAAACGGTAAAGCAGACGTCGACGGTGGCGAGGATGGTTACGATTGTATTGGAACCCGTGGTGTTGCAAAAAATATTTTAACTGTTGGTGCTGTTTATGAAGTTGATGTTTATGAAGGGCCCCAAAGTGTTGTAATGAGCGACTTCTCATGCTGGGGACCTGCTGATGATGGTAGAATTAAACCAGATATCGTTGGAAAAGGAGTTGATGTATTTTCAACTTTAGACGGTAGTAATACCGATTATGGTGCTAGCCAGGGAACTTCCATGTCGGCACCAAACGTTTCAGGTTCAATGGCAATGCTTCAATATCATTACCAACAAACA
>PKTA01000019.1 GCA_002869365.1 Marinilabiliales bacterium
CATGAATTTGATAATAAATAACAATTGGTGGTGGCACAATAACTTATTCCATAGGGATAGTTAGGTGTGATTTATTAATTGTTGGTAAATGATATTTAAGAGCCGTCCCGTTTTGGGGCGGCTTTTTTGTTTTATTAAAACTTAAAAAATGAAGAGTAAAATTCAATATTGGTTAAAAAAAGTAATCTTTCGATGGCGTTTATCAGTTTATGAACCAGGAACCCAATAAATGCATTAATTATAACATTAAAATCGAAAAAGATGAATACAACAATATTAGAAAACGAAAAAAAAGAAAAACAATTTGAATCAGTAAATGGAAGATTTGGTGAATTTGGAGGCATGTATGTACCTCCGATTTTGGAATCTAAACTATTAAACCTGGCCTCTGTTTTTGAGAGTTTAAAAGGAAGTAAAGAATTTGAAGACGAGTTTCTATACTATTTGCAAACCTATGTAGGAAGACCATCTCCCTTATATTTTGCAAAAAACTTATCCGATTTAGTGGGCTCAAAAATCTATCTGAAAAGGGAAGATTTAAATCACACAGGTTCCCACAAAATTAATAATACTATTGGTCAGATTTTAGTTGCAAAACATATGGGAGCAACCGAAATTGTAGCAGAAACAGGTGCTGGTCAGCATGGAGTAGCAACTGCCACAGCAGCAGCACTATTTGGCATGAAATGTAAAGTTTTTATGGGAGCGAAAGATGCCGAAAGGCAGAAGATGAATGTAAGCAGGATTAAGTTGTTGGGAGCAGAAATGGTTCTTACTCATGAAGGTAGAGGAACACTAAAAGATGCTGTTGATGCTGCTCTGGGATATTATATTGAACATCCTGATGTATTTTATTTGCTGGGCTCTCAGGTGGGCCCGCACCCCTATCCTACTATGGTTGGATATTTCCAGAGTGTAATTGGTAAAGAGGCGAAAAGGCAATTGCTGGAAGCAGAAGGTCGTTTGCCAGATCATTTGTTTGCATGCATAGGCGGTGGTTCAAATGCCATTGGATTATTTGGCGATTTTCTATATGATGAAAATGTTGCTATACATGCAGCAGAAGGTGGTGGGGAAGGTGCCATTTTAGGTAAGACAGCTGCTACTTTGAGCCTTGGTAAACCCGGAGTTTTTCAGGGTACTTTTTCCTATGCTTTGTCGGATGAAAATGGTGATATTTTTCCAACCCAGTCAATTGCCGCCGGATTGGATTATCCGGGCATAAGTCCGCAACATGCATTATTAAAGGACAGCAACAGAGCCGACTATCATTTAATTACTGACCAGGAAGCCATTAAAGCTTTTAAAATTCTATCTTCTTTGGAAGGAATTATTCCCGCCATAGAATCATCGCATGCAGTGGCTTTAGCATTGAAACTACTAAAAGATAAGCCAAACGACATTAGCATAATAAACCTTTCAGGAAGAGGCGATAAGGATGTGGAGAGGAATTTGATGTAGTCTTTATAAAAGTTATGAGTTATGAGTTTTGAATGTTGAGTTAATGCAACGAAAACATGATTGTTAGCAGCATGATTGAATTATCAGAAAAAGTTTTTTAATTCATAACTCAAAACTCATAATTCAAAACTAAAAATTAGGTTTTTATAAGTGATTTTTGGTTGGTGTTTATCGTTTTTTAAAATTTTTACTAATTTTACATCAAACACCTAAAAAATGCAGTGGTCGGTTCGCCCTTTCGTTCGATTAGTAATTTTTTATATGCTTGGCATAATTGCCGGCAATAAATTATCGCTTATCGAAATTGGGTTTGTTCCGGCCATTGTTGTTTTTATTTTACTTCTTACAATAGCAATACTATTTGCCAAATATTTTAGTTCTTACAAAAAGAGATGGTTAGCAGGAGTTGTTTTCTATACATTGAGTTTATTTGCCGGATGTTTTAATATTTATTTCACCAACAAGCCGCTTCATCAAGAAACTGACAGTCAGAATAGTAAAACATATATTGGCGAAATAGTAAGCGATATAGTTATTACTGCAAAATCAGTAAGATTTGAAATTATTGTTGAAAGTAGCGACTCATTAAATAATTTAAGCAGAGAAAAAGTAATAGCATATTTTGAAACCGGTGAAAAAACTAATGATCTGGTTTATGGGGACAAGATTATTCTTGAAGCCAAACCCGCTCTCATAAAAAACAAAGGAAATCCTGCTGAATTTGATTATAAATCCTATTTAATTCATGAAGGAATTGCAAAATCTGTCTACCTGAAAAATGAGGATTGGAAATTTTTAAAACATGATCCTTCAAACTTACTAATCGACTATGCACGATCCTTAAGGCGCGAATTATTGAGACGTTTGGAGACTCATATGTTTTTCCACAACACATTCCCTGTGGCAGCTGCAATACTTGTGGGTTACGACACCCTGATGGATGAGAAAACCGAAAACAGTTATGTTCATGCAGGGGCTATGCATATCCTTTGTGTATCCGGTTTACATGTTGGTGTGATCTTTATTTTAATGACCTTACTTCTGAAGTTTATGTTAAAAAGTAAAACAGGAAGATTCTTAAGAATAATAATTCTGCTTATAAGCATATGGGCATATGCATTACTAACAGGAATGTCACCTTCTGTTCAAAGAGCAAGTATTATGTTTTCATTTTTTGTTATCGGACAAGGATTAAGTCGTCCGAAGGATTCATATAATACATTGGCTGCCTCTGCATTTGTTATGCTGGCTATAAATCCCAATCTGCTGTTTCACGTGGGTTTTCAACTTTCGTATGCTGCAGTTTTGGGCATAATTTCAGTTTACCCCAGTCTATACAGAAAATTATATTTTAAAAACAAAGCCATCGATTACCTATGGTCAATTATTTGTGTTTCCATTGCTGCCCAACTGGCAACTTTTCCCATAGGTACACATTATTTTAATTATTTTCCCAACTATTTCTGGATTACCAACTTAGTTGTGATTCCGGCTTCATTTGTAATAATAATAAGCGGATTTTTATTTTTTCTGTTTAGTTGGGTTCCATACTTTTCTGCCTTCCTGGGAGTATGTACTTCATTTATGGTAATGATAGTAAATTATTTAGTATCGTTAGTTGAAATTCTACCATACTTTGGAACCGATAATATTTATATGCCATGGACAAAAACTATAATTATTTATCTGATAATCATTATGCTATTTCATATACTGATATTTAAGAGAGTCAGACTTTTGCTATATTTTGCTTCTGCTTTATTAATACTAATTGGTATAAATACTATTGTTAAATTCGACCACCAAAAAAACTCAAAACTCATTATCTATAATGTTAATAATCAGGATGTAATTCAATTTGTTGATGGAGTAAATTCATTTGTGTTAACATCGGAAACTAAAGGAAATAAGAGGAAAATAGACGAATATGTTCTAAATCCTTCTAACATTAAAATGGGAGTTAAAAATGAAATAAATTTTGGTTTAAATGAACTACCAAACTACCAGAATAAAGAATTGATGATAAACGGTAATTTCATACAGTTTAAGCAAAGCAGATATTTGATTTTATCGGGTGAAGATACTTTCATCACTACCGACAGCCTTGAAAAGTTAAACATAAATACTCTGATAATAACCGGAAAACACAAAGTAGATTTAAATGCATTGAAATCATCTATTTCGTTTGATGAAATAATTATTTCTTCTGGAGTTCCATTTTGGAAAAGAAAGAAATTGATTGAGCATTGTGAGATTTTAAAAGTAAGGTATATTGATATTAATAAAGAAGGTGGGAAAGTTTTCGATATCTGAATTATTGGAGACAAATATTTATGATTATAAGCTATTTATGAGTTTATAATTTTATCACTTTTCGGCTAATAATATTATTGGCGGTATAAATCCTAAGCTGGTATAAACCAGGCTTATATGATGATAAATCAATTTTAATTTCGTTTCCGCTAAATTTGCATGTGGGTGAGCACAGTTGTCCTAATGTATTAACAATAGATAAATGAAATAATTTATCTGCTCTAATGGTCAAATACTTAGTAAATGGGTTCGGATAGATCTTAAATTCAAGTGAATTACTGACGGATTCCTGGAAATTTATTAAGGGGCTTACGCTATGAAAAATGGTATCGGAATAATCACAATTAATAGCGACTAAATTAACTAAGTATTCTCCAATTGCATCGTACGTGTGTATAGGCTCCTCCTCCACGGAGTGATTACCATCACCAAAAGTCCAATAATAACTATTAGCATTTTCCGATATGTTAATAAATTCAACCACACCATTTTCTAAAATCTCATATTCAAAATTTGCTTGTGGGTCGTATGAACTTATATACCAAGTACTCAAATTATCGAAAACAACTTCCTTTACTACTTGTCGGATATTTTCTGCTTCTGCAGAATTAAGAGTAAAATTATAATCTATCAGTAAAGGATTTTTTCGAAATATAGTTGTATAAAAACTACAAGCCGCCGCATAAGAACCAGCCGCAGATGGGTGACTTTCATCTGACATATATAATTCAATATCAGAATATTCACTTCTTATCCTTTTCCAAACAGCCCCTACTGGAGAAACAATAGCATTATTTGTCTCAGTCATTATCATATACCGTAAGTATAAAAGGCTATCCATCCCGGAATAAGTACAAACCGGGGGCCACCAACCACAATTTGAAGCATCTCCATTTTTTCTTCCCCAGGTCATATAAAAGACAGTTTCTGTACAAGAATTATTATTCGAAATTATACTATCAAGGAAGTGCGCATAAGGATATACATCCTGTTCTACTTGATTATCTGGCAAGGATGGTCTTTGACTTTGTTCTTGTAATACAACAAAATCCCAATTACCTGATACTATTTTACTAATGGAATTAGCATCAGATGAATGCCCTTCCAGGGTATATCCTCCCGGAGTATTACTGTCGTAGATAACGGAATCACCAGTTGAAGAGGCTACATCAGCAATAATTTGTGGCAAATTGTTTACAGCGGTATAACTATTACCTAAAAATAACACGCTTTTGGTCGACTGTGCTGATAACTCATTAAATGATAATAAAATTATGGTGAGTAGTAAAATAAATATTCCGGATGATATGAATCTAAACATGATAGTATTAATTTACTTTATAGAATTAACATAGCAAATTTACTACTTTATATCAATGATATAGAAAATATATCATTATCAGAACATCATTTAGGAACCCTAAATAACACTTCCAATCTACATGCCTTTACTCATACCTCAACGATTCCACAGGGTTTCTTCTTGCAACTTTAAATGTTTGCCAGCTAACTGCTATTAAAGCAATTACAATTGCAACAAGGCCTGCTATGGCAAATAACCACCAACTAAGGGTGGTGTTATATGCAAAATTTTGCAACCACCTTTGAGAAAAGTAATATGATAAAGGAGTAGCAATAATAAAGGCAATTAATACCCACTTAACAATATCCTTATTGAGCAAAATTAAAACCTCCCAAATTTTTGCCCCATTTACTATTCTGATACCTATTTCTTTGTTGCGTTTTTCGGTTATAAAAATGGTAAGTCCCAATAAGCCCAGACAAGCAACAATTATTGCTAATATTGAAAATACATTAATTAGTTTCAACAGCATTTGCTCTGAAGCATATTTAGAATTTACCTCTTCGTCAAGAAATGAATAAACAATGGGTTGACCAGGATATATATCCTCCATTTTTTTATGAATAGCTGCCATTGATTCTCCTGTTTTATTTTTGTCGTAAGAAGCCAGTACATATCTGTTTACACGATCCTTGGGGCCGCGCACAAAGAAAGCAAAACTCTCAATTTTAGAATGAAGTGAAGCATAATGAAAATCATCCACAACACCGATAATTTTAAATTCCACAAGGTCGTTCTCATCGGATGTACTGCTATTATCAGAAAAATCACCTTTTGCTATCTGTTCATCAGAATATACTTTTTTTAGTTTATTGTAGAATGTAAGATTAATAATCCATCCATCTGTTGCATTC
>PKTA01000211.1 GCA_002869365.1 Marinilabiliales bacterium
GAAGATGGCGATATTATGCATATAAGGTTTAATGTATAATTTATGCTAGGTTTACCAATACTCTTTTTATATCTTTAATTCTAGTGCTTTTAGCAATAAAATTACCTTGCCATAATCATAGACTAATTCATTTGAACACCGAATATCGATCAACGAATGCCGAATGATGAAGTTGGGGACATAGAATAATTAGTTCTTAAAATAATCCTTTTATTATACACTAAATTTACTTCGGAAAAAGAGTTTTTGAATTCCATTTATTTCTTAAATCAACAACGTAACTATCTATTTTCCTTTAACTTACTTCGAAATTCAACATTCGTTGATCGGTGTTCATTATTCTAAAAGCGTTTTGTAACTCAAAGGTTATTTCCTTTGTACACCGATCTGCTTTGTCGGCAGACAGGATGATGAAGTGGTTTTCACCATGACCTGGAAAGAGGATTTATCAGAGCCGAAGTAATGAAATACAATGATTTTATTGAATTAGGCTCGGAACAAGCCGTTAAAGAAAAAGGTAAATTCCATGTAGAAGGAAAAAACTATATTGTAGAAGATGGCGATATTATGCATATAAGGTTTAATGTTTAGCTTAACCTAAATTCATAAGAACTCGTTTTATATCATTTATTTTAAATGGTTTAGCAATAAAATCATCCATACCTACATTAAAACACTTTTCTCTTTCATCCCCTACTGCGTTTGCTGTTAAGGCAACTATCATTACAGGTTTTAATTTATTTTCCTGTTCATATTTACGTATCTCAACTGTTGATTGAAAACCATCCATAACCGGCATTTGCACATCCATTAAAATAAGATCCGGTTTGTGTTTTTTAAACATTTCTAAAGCCTCAAGTCCATTCTCGGCAATAACTACATCATATTTAAAAGGTTTTAGAACTACCAGCCCTATTTTCTGGTTTATCTTATTATCGTCAACAAGTAAGACTTTTAATTTTCTATTTGGTAATTCCGAATTTTTTATTTCACCTTTTTCTTCTTCATTTATACCTTCTTGTATCCTTGCAGACTCCAATTCTATTACAAACCAGAATGTTGAGCATATACCGACTTCACTTTCAACAGAAATTTTGCCCCCCATCATTTCAATAAGGTTTTTTGAAATTGCCAATCCTAAACCAGTACCTCCATATTTACGCTGGGTAGATTTACTAACCTGGCTAAAGGTTTTGAAAAGTCTTTCTTTTCCTTCTTCAGAAATACCTATTCCCGTATCCTCAATACTTATTTTTATTTTATGTTTATTCCCAATTACAGATTTCTGCTCAACTCTTAATGTTACTTTTCCGTTTTCAGTAAATTTCAAAGAATTATTAAGCAAATTTGTGATAACTTGTTTTATTCGAAGCGGATCCCCATAATAGAATTCAGGTATTTCTTTTGAAACTTCTGAAATAAGTTCATTGGATTGTTCCTTTGCCTTTATGGTAAGTAATTCTATAGTTTCTTTTGTAATCTGCTTTAAATTGAACTTTATCTTTTCTAATTTTATTTCCCCGGCTTCAATTTTTGAAATATCCAGTATATCATTAATAATTGCCAACAGATTATTTCCTGAAATAGTCATAATTTTCAGTAAATCTTTCTGTTCTTCAGTAAGTTCAGTGGTTTTTAGTAATTCAGCAACTCCAATAATACCGTTCATCGGTGTCCTTATTTCGTGCGACATAGTTGCAAGAAACAATGATTTTAGGAAATTAGTTTTTTCTGCTTCTTCCTTTGCTTTCTGGAGTTCGATATTTGATTCTTCGAGTTGTTTTTTATGTTTGTATAAATCCAGAAATACTTTTACTTTTCCTTTTAATATTGCAGGCACAATGGGTTTGGAAATAAAGTCGACAGCACCCGTTTCAATACCTTTAACAACATAAAACTCATCCTTATGTATAGCAGACACAAAAATTACCGGAAAATATTTAATACCGGGATCATTTTGTATTAATTCAACAGTTTCATAACCATCCATGTCCGGCATTTGAATATCGATAATACCCAGAGCAAACTCATGTTTTAGGGTTGCTGCTAATGCCTCATTTCCCGACAATGCTCTAACAAACTCCACACCACTATCTTTAAGCACTCTTTCAAGCGCTATCAGGTTAGGAAGTTTATCATCCACAATAAGTACTTTCGGTTTGTCACTCATATTCAATTATTTATACAACCAAACTCGCATTAATGATAGTAATTTGTCAACATCTATCGGCTTTGCCATATAGTCGCTTGCACCTGCATCAATACATTTTTGTTTGTCTCCTTTCATTGCCTTAGCGGTAAGAGCTATTATAGGGGTTCGAGTGAAATTTTTCAGTTTTCTGATTTCGGTCATCGCCTGATAACCATCCATAACCGGCATCATAATATCCATAAGTATTATATCGATATCATTTTCCTTTTGTAATACATCCAGGGCAACCTGTCCGTTTTCCGCCCTAAACACATTCAATCCATGTTTATTAAGGACTCCGGACAATGCAAAAACATTTCTCATATCATCGTCAACAATAAGCACTTTTTTATCTTTAAAAGCATCCTCTCTTTCGTAAAGATGAGTAATAATTTCCTTTTGCTTCTTCGGCATATCAGCCACAACGCGGTGCATAAACAAAGATGTTTCATCCAAAAGCCTGTCGGCAGATTTAACACCCTTAATAATTACCGTTTCGGCATACTTTTCAAGCATTTCATTTTCTTCCTTAGAAATATCTTTGCCCGTATAAACTATTATCGGCGGCTTATGGTAATCGTCCGACTGAATCTTCTCAATTAATTCAAATCCCGTCATATCGGGCAAACCAAGGTCAAGTATCATACAATCAAAAGTTTGCTTTGATAATAATTCGATTGCCTGTTTCCCGTTTATTGCTTCTGTAATTTCTATTCCATCCTCACCAATAATCTTCTTGATAGTATACCTTAGATTTTTATCATCCTCCACAACCAGTAGATTTCGAACATCTTTACTTGTATATTCTGTAATTTTCGAGAAGGCTTCCCCAATTGATTTACGACTTACAGGTTTCTGTAAAAATCCTATGGCTCCACTTCGGTTGGATTCTGCTCTGGCATCGTCGCCCGACATAATATGTACCGGAATATGCCTTGTTTCAGGATCGTCTTTTAACAACTTCATAACTCCCCAGCCATCAATTCCAGGAAGGTGTATGTCTAAAATTATTGCCTCTACATTTCTGTTTTTGGCTATTTCCAGGCCATCTTCTCCTCTAGGAACAGCAATACATTTTAAATTATTTTCATGGCATTCTTTAACAAGAATTTTAGCAAACTCCCGATCATCTTCAACAATAAGTATAAAGGGTTCTCCTGCCCTAATCTTGCCTTTATCATCATCAACATAAACTATCTCTTCTTGTTGTGAAGAAATAATATTATTTTTTCTGTTTTTAACAGTCTGAGTTTCCTGATTTTGTTGCTTGTTTTTAACAGTTTCACTCTTTTTATCCTCTTTGTTTTTATTTTCCTCTGAAACAGATTTTAGAGGCAAATAAACGGTGAATGTGGAACCTTCGTTCTCTGCGCTTGTAAGTCCTATTTCACCTCCCAGAAGTTTAGCAAGTTCCTTTGAAATGGAAAGACCGAGACCCGTACCGCCAAAGTTTTTAGAAATACTTGTGTCGGCTTGTCTGAATGCTTCAAATATTTCCTGCTGCTTGTTTTTAGGTATTCCAACACCGGTATCAACCACTGAAACAGCAAATGCTTCGGAGGGAGATAATCCACTCTGGAGCAGTTCTTTTTCCTTATCAACCTTATGGAAAACAACTTTAATTCCTCCTGTGTTTGTAAATTTAATTCCATTGGAAATGAAATTTTTAAGTATTTGTTCCAGTTTTTGCTGATCTGTTTTTACCTGAGAGGGCATACCATCTTCTATTTCAATTTCCAAAGAAATTCCCTTTTGATTGGTAAGATGTTTAAAATATTGTAAAGTTGTTTCTCCAACGCTATTTAGTTCAACATCTTCTATGTTAACAGTCATTTTCCCCGACTCAATCTTTGAGAGGTCCAGAATATCATTAATCATAGAAAGTAAATCGCTACCACTTTTATAAATAATCTCAGCGGCTTCGGTTTGATCGTCTGTAAGATTTTGTGTTGAATTATCTGCCAGGTCACGGGAAAGTATAAGTAAACTGTTCAATGGTGTACGCAGTTCATGCGACATGTTTGCGAGAAAATCAGATTTATATTTACTTGCTACACCCAACTCATTTGCTTTACGTTCAAGATCTTTTCTGGCATTTTCCAGTTCCAGATTCTTTTCACTAATAAAGGCCTTTTGCTTCTCGAGATATTTCGTTTTCTCTTCCAATTCTTCATTGGTAACTCTAAGTTCTTCCTGTTGTTGTTGAAGTTCTTCCTCTGAGACTCTTAGTGCTTCAGTTTGAGCCTTTAACGTTTTATTTGCTTCAACCAGTTCCTCTTGTTGCACTTTAAGTTCTTCGGCCTGTTCCTGAGTTTTCCCAAGCAGTTCCTGCATCTTAGTACGTAAACTAATAGATCTGAAAGCGATGGAAATATTTTCATTAATACTATTGATGAATTCCATAGAAGATTCATCGAATTCATGTGTAGAACCAAGTTCAACAACACCTGCCAGTTCATTCTCATAAACCAGAGGAACTACAATAATATTGCTGGGTTTTGCTTGTCCAAGCCCCGATTTGATTGTAATATAATCATCAGGTAGTTTATCAAAAAGTAGTGTTTTCTTTTCTAAAGCAGCTTGTCCTACAAGACCTTCTCCTATCTTAAACTTATTGGAGTTTGCTTTTCTTACAGTGTGTGCATATGATGCAACTAAATGCAAATAATCATTATCGTAAATGTAAATAGCACCTATTTGCACCTTTAATATATCAGCCAACACTGATAAAATTTCGTTACCCAATTCTGATTGTGTTTTTTCACCTTGCAGTACATCACCTACTTTTACAATTGAATTTTGCAACCATTGATTATGATCTGTAATTGCGTTAAACTCTATTAAGCGATTACGCATGTTTAACAAAGAATTACCTAAAATGTCTTTATCTCCGAGAGGTTTAAAATTAGCATCAAGCCTCCCTTCCCCTATTTGGTTAGCAAAACCAGCGCTGGCTTTTAATGATCGAACTAAAGTATTTAATGACCTTGCCATAACAGCTATTTCATCTTTCGACCTTATTTTTAAATCTCTTGTTTCTTCAAAATTACCTTGTGATAATAGGTTTAAAACTTTAGTCGTTCCATATAGTGGTTTTATAATAGTTCTGGCCATCAGCCAGGTAACAATAGAAATTATAAGTAATCCTACCAATGCTATCAGAACAGAAATCAAGGTCTGAGTTCTAATATCCTTCAAAATAATATCAACTGGAACCACCATTACCAAATACCAGTATTTTCCTGATTTTCCAAGAGTTAGAGGTGAAAATGAAACATAATTATCTTTACCGTTTAATTTAGTTATATAATTAAATTCTTTACCATTTTTTAGTCTCTTATTTAAATCAAAATTGAAGTTATTGGCAAACTCCTGACTTTCCAGATTTAAATTTTTATCAAACTTTTCCATTTCAGAATGTCCCACCATATTTCCCTCTGAAGAGACCAAAACTGAATAACTTCCTTCATATGGTATTGCATGTGTAAGTATTTCCTGAAACCTTTCTATACTAATATCAGCACCTACAAGACCAATAAATTTTCCTTTCTCGTACATAGGAACACAAACACTAGCCTCTAGTATTTCATCCTCTTTGTTCCCAGAATATGAATAGTAGTAAGGATCTGTTAGTATTTCTGATGGATTAGATTTAATATCGTAATACAAACCGGAGGGATTACCTGTAGTATCCATAATATCGTCAGAAAAGCCAATATTATTTCCTTCTTTAAAATAAGCTACAGATTGACGTCCATGCTCTTTTTTATAATTTTTATC
>PKTA01000003.1 GCA_002869365.1 Marinilabiliales bacterium
AAAAAATATGCTTTAAAACCTTTCTTATTGGCATATATTGCTGTATTTAAATCTGTTACAGCACCAACATAATCCTCTTTTTGGATTTTAAGTTGGCCAAGATTTAGGAAGTTTTCGTAATTAACCTGGGAATTTACATTTACAGATACAAGCATTAGCAAAGCCAAAACAAAGAAAATCTTTGATGCCTTCATATTAGTATACCGGGATGCTGCCTTCTGCATTATGCAAAAGTAGGATTTCTTAAATTGCACTCTATCATCTTATCCTTTAAATTAGTAATTTTGCAAACTTTTAACATTATATGCAAATGGCACAAAAACCATCTATACCAAAAGGCACTCGCGATTTTTCACCCGTGGAAATGGTAAAGAGAAATTATATTTTCGATACCATAAAAACTGTATTTCAAAAGTATGGCTATCTACCCATCGAAACTCCTGCCATGGAGAACCTAAGCACTTTACTTGGAAAATATGGTGAGGAAGGCGACAGACTGCTATTTAAAGTTTTGAATTCCGGTGATTTTTTAAGGAAAATAGATAATTCGGATTTGGAAGAAGGAAATGCCGCCAGAACAGCAACAAAAATTAGTGAAAAAGGATTGCGTTACGACCTTACTGTACCTTTTGCGCGTTTCGTTGTGCAACACAGAAATGAAATAACTTTTCCTTTTAAAAGATATCAAATTCAACCTGTTTGGAGAGCCGACAGACCACAGAGAGGACGATATCGCGAATTTTATCAGTGTGATATTGACGTGATTGGTTCAAACTCTTTACTCAATGAAACTGAACTTATAAGAGTTATCGATGAGGTTTTTAGCAAGTTGGGAGTTAATATTACAATTAAACTAAACAACCGCAAAATTCTTAGTGGCATTGCTACCGAAATTAATGCTCCCGATAAACTAACCGACATAACAACTGCCATCGATAAACTGGATAAAATTGGTATTGATAAAGTTTATGAAGAATTGCAATCGAAAGGTATTGATGAAAATTCAATAAACACTCTAAAACCAATTATCTCCCTTGAGGGAAGCAATTCCAATAAACTGAAAACGCTTAGGTCAATCTTCAGCGAAAATGAAGAAGGAACCAAAGGTGTTGAAGAAATGGAAACTGTATTGAATATGTTAGATCGACTGGAGATAAAAGCAAATATTGAAATAGATCAGGCTTTAGCCAGAGGTTTAAATTATTATACAGGAGCCATTATCGAGGTTAAAGCAGACGATGTTAATATTGGAAGTATTTGTGGTGGAGGACGTTACGATAACCTTACGGGAATTTTCGGAATGCCCGACATCTCAGGTGTAGGTGTTTCATTTGGTGCTGATCGCATTTATGATGTGTTGGAAGAAACAGATGCTTTTCCTAATCAGGTTGAAAGTACCAGTAAATTAATGATTTGCAATTTTGGGGAAAAAGAAGCCATGCTGGCACTTAAAATTCTTGAAGAATTGCATCGTTTAGATATAAAAGCTGAACTATATCCCGATACTGTTAAGATACAAAAGCAAATGAAATATGCCGACCAAAAGTCGATACCATACGTACTTTTAATTGGAGAAGAAGAAATTAAATCAGGTGACTACACATTAAAAAATATGGAAACCGGTGCTCAGCACAAATTAAAATTATCACAAATAGTTAATGTTTTAAAAGAGTAATATTTTTATGTCAACATATAAAATAAGTCCTGATAAACTGAATTTTAAGACCATATTCGACATCTTAAAACAGGATAAAAAACTTGAGTTATCAGAAGTGTCGGTAAATTTAATTGTTAAATGCCGCGAATATCTGGACAATAAAATGGCCTCACAAAAAACGCCTATTTATGGTATTAATACCGGTTTTGGTGCTTTATACAATAAAACAATTGGTGATGAGGATTTGGGTAAACTTCAGGAAAACCTTGTAAAATCACATGCCTGTGGTGTGGGTGATGAAGTACCAGCCGACATAGTAAGATTAATGCTTTTCTTAAAAGCACAATCGCTGTCCTACGGACATTCGGGAGTTCAACTTTCAACTGTTCAGCGTTTAATAGATTTCTATAATAATGATGTAGTTCCTATTGTTTATCAATTGGGTAGTTTGGGTGCCTCCGGCGACCTTGCTCCTTTGGCTCATATGTCGTTACCACTAATAGGATTCGGCGAGGTTTATGTTAAAGGAAAGAGGATGAAATCGGCAGAAATGCTGAAAATGTTTGGATGGGAACCCCTTAAACTACAATCGAAAGAAGGACTTGCCCTGCTCAATGGAACACAGTTTATGAGTGCTTATGGTGTATATTCACTATTGAAACTATTCCGCCTTTCAGAACTGGCCGATATTATTGCAGCAATTTCCTTGGATGCCTTTGATGGCAGAATAGAACCTTTTATGGACAGGCTGCATCAAATACGGAATCATAAAGGACAGATACAAACCGCAGAAAGATTCAGAACAATTTTAGAAGGTAGTGAACTGATAAACAGACATAAAGAGCATGTACAGGATCCATATTCATTCCGTTGTATTCCACAGGTTCACGGGGCGTCAAAAGATTCAATTAATTATGTAGCCTCAGTTTTTTCCAGCGAAATAAATGCTGTTACCGACAATCCTACTATTTTTCCCGATGAGGATATCATTGTTTCGGGAGGTAACTTTCATGGTCAACCTTTGGCATTAGCACTGGACAATATGGCAATTGCTGCCGCAGAATGGGGAAACATCGCCGAAAGGAGGACATATCAACTATTGCACGGAAAACGTGGCTTACCTCCCTTTTTGGTTGCAAATCCGGGCTTAGATTCAGGATTTATGATTCCACAGTATACTGCAGCATCCATAGTTAACCAGAATAAACAATTATGTACTCCTGCTTCTGTCGATTCTATTGAATCATCACAGGGACAAGAGGACCATGTTAGCATGGGAGCCAATGCTGCCACCAAAGGATACCGAGTTGTGGAAAACCTTCAAAGGATACTTGCCATTGAACTTTTCAATGCTGCCCAGGCCCTCGATTTCAGAAGACCGGAAAAATCATCAGAATTTATTGAAGGATTTATAGCAAAATACCGTGAAAAGGTAGCCTTTATTGAGAACGATAAGGTTATGCACGACGAGATAGAAAAGACTATACAATTTTTATCAGATGTGGAATACGAATTGTCTGATGCATTGATTCCGGGCATCTAAAAAATACTATTTTTACACTCGCATTTTAACAACAAAAAACTAAAGGATAAACAGTGAAAAACATAAGAAATTTCTGCATAATAGCTCATATTGATCATGGTAAAAGTACAATTGCCGACAGGCTTCTACAGTTGACCGGCACCGTTAGCGATCGCGACGCTCAGGAACAGGTACTCGACGACATGGAGTTGGAGCGTGAAAGGGGGATTACCATAAAAAGCCATGCTATTCAAATGGACTATGCTGAGAATAATGAAAAATATGTTCTTAATCTTATCGACACTCCCGGCCATGTTGATTTTTCCTATGAAGTTTCCCGATCCATTGCAGCCTGCGAAGGTGCTCTTCTTATTGTTGATGCAACGCAAGGTATTCAGGCTCAAACAATTTCAAACTTATATCTTGCCATAGAACACGATCTGGAAATTATTCCGGTATTAAACAAAATGGATCTGGCTAACGCCATGCCCGACGAAGTTAAAGATCAAATTGTAGACCTCATAGGTTGCGATTATGAAGATATTATAGAAGCCAGTGGAAAAACCGGTTACGGTATCGACAATATTTTGAAAGCCATTGTACAAAAAGTGCCTGCTCCAAAAGGAGATCCTGATGGCCCTTTTCAAGCCTTAATATTCGACTCTGTTTTCAACTCTTTCAGAGGAATTATAGCCTATTTCAGGGTTATGAATGGCGAAATACATAAAAATGATCTGGTAAAATTTGTAAATACTAAAAAAGAATACGAAGCCAACGAAATTGGTGTTCTTCGTCTTAAACCGGAACCCAGAAAAGTCCTCAAAGCAGGAGATGTTGGTTATATAATTTCAGGAATTAAAACCTCCAAAGAAGTTAAAGTTGGTGATACCATAACTCATGTTGATAGACCATGTGCGGCAGTAGCAGGTTTTGAAGATGTAAAACCAATGGTTTTTGCAGGTATATATCCCATAGATACTGATGATTATGAGGAACTTAGAAACTCCATGGAGAAACTTCAACTCAATGATGCATCCTTAACTTATGAACCTGAATCTTCACAAGCATTGGGTTTTGGCTTTCGTTGTGGTTTTCTTGGTTTATTGCATATGGATATCATTCAGGAGCGCCTCGACAGAGAGTTCGACATGAGTGTAATTACCACCATGCCCAATGTTTCATATCAGGTGGTTACCAATAGAAATGAGAGAATAGAAGTCCATAACCCTTCTGGCTTACCCGAACAAAAATATATCGATCACATTGAAGAGCCTTATATAAAAGCACAAATAATAACCAGTGCAGATTATATCGGACCGGTAATGAAACTTTGCCTCGACAAAAGGGGAACTTTAAAAAATCAGGTTTATCTTACCACAACACGTGTTGAAATTACCATGGACATGCCTTTGGGCGAAATTGTATTCGACTTTTATGATAAACTTAAAAGTATTTCAAAAGGTTATGCTTCTTTCGATTATCATGTAACAGGATATTTACCTGCGAAATTGGTGAAACTCGATATTTTATTAAATGGTGAATCCGTGGATGCTCTTTCCACCCTTACTCATCACGACAATGCCTATGATTTGGGAAGAAAAATTTGTGTTAAACTCAAGGAACTTATTCCTCGTCAGCAGTTCGACATTGCCATTCAGGCTGCCATTGGAGCCAAAGTTATTGCCCGCTAAACTGTAAAAGCAGTTAGAAAAGACGTAACAGCAAAATGTTATGGTGGTGATATTACCCGTAAACGTAAACTTTTGGAAAAGCAGAAAAAAGGTAAAAAACGTATGCGCCAGGTAGGAAATGTGGAGGTTCCACAATCGGCTTTCTTGGTTGTGCTTAGGCTGAATGATTAATGTTTTTTTTGTTGCAAGTCGCAGGTTGCATGTTTCAGGTTCGCTTGGTGTTTTAATGCACACGCTTCGCCATCCGAAATAGAATGGAGGATGGTCATTCCGAATCCCCAACACTATCGTTTAAAGTTAAAGGCAAGTAGATGGGGTGAGGAATCTCAGTTATTTTATTTGTTGTGGGTCGGCTAGTATTCAATATAACCCCACCGCATCATCCAGTATTCATTAGGAGGATGTAAGGACATATAGGGTAAATATATTTGTATTTTAGCAGCCACAAAGTCTCCAAGCCACCAAGTAACACTAAGGGTTTTGGTGATAATTATTTGTTCTATGTCCCCACTTCATCATTCGTTATTCGTTGATCGGTGTTCTGTGTTCAAAAAAATTATTCTACAATGCACAAAGCGTTTTTCGAACGCCGATCAGTCAGTAGACTGACACGTTAACGAGTGTCGAATTTCGTCAACCTATTTCAGGGAATGACATTCGAAGTAAAACTAGGTTACCTAAAATAATGAAGTTATAAAATTTACAACTATGACCTAACTTCATCATCCAGCCTATATTCTACGATAAAAACAACAACCCAAGTATAAAACACCTAAACTTAATTCGTAACACTCTATTACACAGCAATATTAAAAATAATCAAAAAAAATTGTAACAAATTTATTACTTTCACGTCCTAGTATTGTGAATTGAATTTTTACCATAATAAATGACAGTAAGCGAATATAATAAATGCGTGGATAGTTATTCCGATGCCGTATATCGATTCCTTTTAAAAAATACGAGGGATGAGGATTTGGCAAAGGATTTA
>PKTA01000208.1 GCA_002869365.1 Marinilabiliales bacterium
GGTTCCATTATCACCAAAACTGATATGAACATTGTCTTCATAAGAATTGTTAATTGCTTTAATAGTTAAACTATTGTATTCATTAGAAATAATATTTTTGCTGCTCTTTAAAAAAGCCTGTGTATTATGAACTCTTTTGGCTGCAGGAATTTCTATAACTGCATCAGTATTAGTAGCCCTTACAAAAAAACCTTGACCTACAGGGATATTAATAGTTGCAAGATCTCCAGGACTAGCTTGATAATTCGACCCATCCCAAATCCAAATAGTACCTTCCATAGATGTTTTTTGCCATGTTCCATCCCAATATAGGGCTGATGAAAATGGGTTTCCTATTAAATTAAAACCATGGCTTGCGCTAGTATAGCTCAACGGACTTAAAGTTAAATCACCATCCTGTAAATTTCCTTTAAACTCAACTGTTTCATCAGCGGCAGCCGGCCAATATAATAGTCCTGTTCCCAATGTAAAAACTGAATCGAGTTTAGTAATATATAACCAACCTGCACCGAGATCCTGACCTGTTCCAGTTGGTTCATAAAACTTTGTTAACCAGGAAGAACTACCCCCCGCAGCGTCATAAAAGTTCTGACCTGAAACGTCAGTAGTACTTGGAGAAACCATATTCCATGCTGAAGTATGCGGTATATATCTTTCAACAGTTGCAGCAGGTGTGCCTGAAGCAAAGATTAGTGAACCAGTCTCTGTAGCATTTGATGTTATTGTTATAGCCGCCGAGTTTGTTACATCATTGTTTGTGAAAACTCCAGATACATCCATTTCACCGGAAATTATTAATATGCCACCAGATTCTACAAGTGCGTCTCCTGTTACATTTACTCTTGAGCCATTGTAAATTTTAACTTGTTCACCATCATTAATTGTAATTTGGGAAAAAGACACTAACGGTAAAAATATGCTTAAAAAAAATAACCCAGTTAAAATTTTATTTTTCATAATAGATTATTTTGTAAAGTCTGTACGGCTACCAACTGTATTCTTTTCGTAGTGGATGTCAAATTGTAATAATGCAACTCTCCCAGTATAAGTATCATTTGCATGGCCAGAGTTTCTAAATAAACGACATACCATCATACTACTAATATTATTTTGATCAGAAGAAGGTATTATTGGACCAAAAGATGCAATTAAATGCTTCTTCGCACTTGATGATGAAACTTCAGCATCTACATAAACAGTTTCTGTTGATGGAAAAACGATAGGTGTTACGTCATTATACTCTACCCATGTATATTCTAGTCCCCACCTTGCTGATTCATCGGCTGCAGGGTTAGTCTCAGGCGTATAATGAACATGAGGATAAATTGTTGTTCCTGCCCAAGAATGAGGAAATTGAATGGTGAAGTATACTTGCTCTTCAGAATTCGTAATTGCCTGTGAAAAATGATAAAGTTGAGTCTCTCCTAAAAAAATATCCATAACAGGTGCTTTATCCTTTGCTTTTGCAGCCAATCCAGGTATTTGAATGTCATCCCAAACTGTAGCAGTTCCTTTAAACACCAATGTGCCATCATCTTCAACTTGTGAATAATTGGCTGTACCACCAATATCAACCTGCGCATAGGCAAAAATGCTAAATATACAAAATAGCATACTAATAGTAACTTTCTTCATAATTATTTGGTTTAATTAAAAATAAGAAAACGTATAAAATTTTCTGTTTAACTTACAGTATTAATTCCTTTGGTTTTGGCTTGATCGGCATTATTTAATTAATGCACTCAAATATAGAGAATTTGAAGTGAATTTTTAACAGCCAATGTTTATTTATAATAATTCTAATTTAGAGTCGTATTATTAATGCTTAAATATTCTATGCTGTTTTATTTAGCAATAAATACGATTTAAGTTATTAATTGGAATGGCTGCAGTTTATGGAGTTAGAAAAGCCTATTTGGTAAATAAAGTAGAGTTAGAGGATTTGTGTTTGAGATGCTTTTTTTGCTTAACAAATATTTAACAGGCATTACATCCATTTATTTATATAATTGCAAGGTATTCAATTTATTGTCTGTTTAAATTAACAAAAAATCAAAAAATAAATGATGAGTGGAAAATCAAAAAGTGTAATTCGTACTATTGGGATGATTGTCTTGATATTAATTGTTTCCGGAATATTTGCTTACAGAAAATATTATCGTAAGGAAATAAAGAGAAAGCAACAGTTTGAACAAAACCAAACAATTATAAAAAATCAAAAGATTCAACAGCAAAAGCATAAGGAGGCTTTGCGCATAGAAGAACAAAAGAAAACCGATTCAATTAATCAAATTAAAAAACGTGAAATTGAAAGCAAAATGCTGGAAACGAAGAAATTGATGAAAGAACTGGAGAAAGAAATAGAAGAAAATAAATCAAATTAGATCATCTATGATAAAATTATAATTTGATGAATTTGTTTGATTTAACACTAATATTATCCTTAATCTTTATAAAATAGATGCCCGTTTTTAAATTTGAAACATCTAACTTAAACTTAGCCGATTGCAAGTTGAGATTATGAAAAATAGTTTCTTTAATCAATTTGCCGCTGATATCATAAATTTTAATATCTGCATATTCACTCTTAATGTTTACCGATATCTCCTTATTAGCAGGATTGGGATATACAAATAAATCATCTTTTTCCATTTGTTTGCGCTGATTGATGGCTGTAATAATTTGAGGTAACTGAATACATCCCGGACCTCCGTAGGCTCCCATGTCGGATAACAATTCCCCGCCTGCCGGATAAAGGGCAAAACCAGGACTTAATGGATTTTCCGGGTCGTTGTAAATTGTTTCCGGATTACCTGCGTCGATACATGGAGATCCATCATTCAAAATGAAAGAGATTTCACTAAATTCAGGATCTATATCTATATTACCTTCGCCATCAAACCCTCCTTGTACGCAGCAATATGTTAAATCGCCACTCCCTTGGATCTGTGCCGAAAAAGTTCCTGTATTACCCCAAACAATATTATTAGTCATCAGTACATCGGAACTCCATAACCTTAGTCCTCCACCTCCTTTTTTGGAGTGATTATAAGCTATAGTATTATTTTCAACAATAATTGGTGATTCCCCGTTTTGAAGAAACCAAAGTCCGCCACCACCAAAATCGTCGCCTCCCGAATTGCCAAATATTATGTTGTTTTTTATCGTAGCATCTGAATAGTTCATAACTATTCCTCCTCCATATAAACCCTGGTTATAGGAAATCACATTATTCAAGATATTTGGATTACCATCGCCACAGCGTATGCCTCCTCCTCCTGCACTTAAAATACTGCCTTCTTCATTAATGGCTTCGTTGGCGGTAATTATATTGTTTTTTATTGTTGGAGAAGATTGTTGTATTAAAACACCACCACCCTCGGTATAATAATTGCCGGGGCCATGTTCATCTTCCCATTTGGTACCTGTTCCACCGGTAAGAGTAAAGCCTTGCAAAACAGCTGTAGAATCTTCGCCTGAAACAAAAAGGACACAACTGGCAGTATCTGCATGCTGAGGCATACTTCCATTAATTATTGTTTCGCTAACATCATTCTGATCTCTACTAAATGCAAAATTGCTGCAAACAACTATATTTTTACCTTTAAAGTTGATGTTTTCATAATATGTTCCCTGATCAACCAATATGGTATCATTTTCAATGGCTGCATCAATTGCAGTTTGAATAGTTTGATAATCCTGAGGAACATGGATTATTTGTGATTGTAACGAAAGGTTAGAAAACACTATTAAAAGTAAGGATGTGATATAAAGTTTCATGTCTATTTTTTTGTTAAACAATAATATGCTTGAAAGCATTTTCGATAATTTACATTCAATTTATCTGCAAAATTCAATCATATAAATATTAAAATCGACCTGATTCAGGAATTAGAACCAATTTTTTAGAAAAAATATTTCAGGAGGGGCTTATCTTTCTATTGGAATTTTCGCAAGCGACTTTTTAAATTCAGAGGGTGTTTTTCCAGTGTTTTTCTTGAATGCACTGTTGAATGCTGATTTTGAATTAAAACCCACTGTATACAAAATCTCTAAGATTGTCATCTTTTCATTCGAATTATCCTTCATTAAATCAATGGCCTCTTGAATTCGATAGAAATTTATGAAATCGTAAAAATTTTTGCTGAACTGTGAATTGATAATCTGAGAAAGGCTCTTGTGATGAAGATCAAATTCCTCAGAAAGATCTTTTATGGTAAGGTCAGGATTTAAATAGGGTTTTTTGTGTGCTATTAAATTTTCTAATTTGTCAACTATCTTCTCACTATCAGTATTAGAAAGTTTCGATCCGGAATATTTTTGAGGAGTTTTTAAGCCATCAAATGCGTCAGCCTGATGCAAACCTTTATAAACTAAATAATTTACAAATAGTAAATTTATACTAATGGAAGTTAGACCCAGATATATTGAAATTCCACCATAGAAATCTGAGAAAATGTAAATCATAATTGCAACAAAATCGGTGAACCACATGCTTGTAAAAGCAACAATAATTACCAGTAACCATGTTAGATTTATTTGTTCAACAGCCGTAAATATGTTTTTAATTTCATATCGGTATCTAAAAATACTTAAAAAAGATGCTATAATATATGATGCAATTTGAATATGAAGAATTAGTTGGGTAATAATAAATTCATAGTACTCATAATTTTTATAGATTATGTTTTCAAAGAATAGTAATCTGAAGACAAAATATAATGTCAAGACAATAAATATTATAAAATGAAACAGATGTTTTGACTTGAGAATGAACTTTTTCATGCACAACGATTGTACATATAAAAACATTAAAGGTGCCAATAAATAATAGAATATAGGGATGTCGGGTAATTTAAATAGACTATATAAACCTATTAAATACTGAATCATTACCAATGCATTACTAAACATGAAGGCTGCAAGAATACTATGGATAATTTTTTTAGAATTAGATTTTGAAACTAGTACTATGCCTAGCATAAGCAGTTGAAATGCTGTTATAATTGAAAGTATTTTTATTATGGATAAACCAGGCATCTTCCTACAATTTAGAGCATAAAAGTAGAAAAATAGATTGAAATTGATAAACTAGTGATTAAATTAATCTTTTAAAGAGGTATTCTTTTTTAAATCTGTAACTCTCTATAGAGTCATCTTTTAAAATTTCTATGTTTAAAATAGTGTCGGTAGAATGCTGTAATTTATATGTGTTTCGATAAATCTCACAGAATTTATCTGATGACAAATCATTAATTATTATTCCATTTACTGAGTATATTAGGTTGCCGTATTTTGGCCCTTTTCATATGGTTTAAAGCTTTTGAATACGAATGTTATTTATTCAAAAACCAATGAACATAACCACAATTGTCACAAACATAGTTTACCGCACTTTTGTTGGCCCAATCCAGGTTGAAGAACGACATGCCCGGAGTATTCATCAATGTTGTGCGAGTCCAAAATAATTTCTTTTTACAAATAATACATTCCAACTTAAGGTTCCTTTTTATTGTTACTTCCTGTACTACTTTTTCTTTACTCATGACTTTTAATTTAATTGTTAATAGAAATAATTTTCGACAAAGATAAAACATGATTTATTAATAAACAAGTAAAATATATCGAAAAACAATAATAATAGCATGTAATACGATAAAACAAGATTTTGTTTAATTGAAAATTCAAATCTATAATTCAACGAAATACTAATA
>PKTA01000080.1 GCA_002869365.1 Marinilabiliales bacterium
ACTCATTCCCACAGGGGTGCAATTAACAATAAGGTTAAAATTATCACAAACTTCTTTGTTTATCCAGTTATACCCGATATGAGCCACTTTGGATGGGTCACGTGTAACAAAATAATAGAAAACTCCTAATTTTCTAAAAACATAAGATACAGTGTGTGCAACTCCTCCTGTTCCAAGTATTAATGCCCTTATTCCGTTATTATCTTTTATAAATTTCTTGATAGTATTCTCAAATGCATCAACATCGGTATTATATCCTCTAACGAGCCTGCCATTCTTCGAGGAAAAACTCAGCAAATTTAACGAACCACTATATTTAACATCTGCACTGCATTCATCTACTAAAAATGATAGAGCACGCTTGTAAGGTATGGTAACATTTAATCCTTTTAAGTTAGGTGTATTCTTGATTAAAGATTCGATTTCATCAATATTATTAAGATCATACAGGTGATATTCAGCATCTATTCCATGTTTTTTAAATCTATTATTAAAAAACTCAGGAGATTTTGAGTGCTTAATATTCTTCCCTAGTAATCCGTAAATATCCATTTTTAATCATTTTGACTCTTAGTGGCGGCTAGTTCTATTGCAGTTATGGAAATTATACCGATCAACATAAATACTATTGCAAGCACAACTTCTGTATTCAGGCTGTCGGGCATTACGCTAATATATTTTGCTATTACATAATCTCCGTCTTTTACAATATTATTGCCTAAACTATCCGTCAAAAGTACAGAATTTTTCCAGGGCCACAAAACGTTTAAGGAGCCTAAGATAAATCCTGTTAATAATGCAATTGTTTGATTCTTATATCTTTTAAAAACCCATGATAAAATATGTGAAAAAGCGATAAGCCCCCCAACTGCGCCTATTAATACTGGTAATAAAATGCCCAGGTCTTTATTGTTAACTGCCTGTATGGCTACAAGTTGATAATTACCCATTAGAATTAAAACAAATGATCCTGAAAGTCCCGGTAGTATCATACTACAAACTGCCACAACACCACATATAATAAGGTAAAAGAAATTAGAATTTTCAGCAGCAGGGTTAATCAATGATAATACTACTGCAATTGCAGTTCCTACAATGAAAATAATAACAACACTTGAATTAACCTTCTCGATGGTTTTTCCAACAAAATACACCGAAGCTAATACCAAACCAAAGAAATATGACCAGATATAAACTGGGTAATCATTAAACAGAAAATCGAATAATCTGGCAAGTAGAATAATTGATAGAATAACGCCACTAAACAAACTAACTAAAAATGCCAAATCTGTTTTCTCTGCAAATTCCCTGAATTTACCTGAAAGAAGCATTCTTACAGCACCCAGGTTAAACGATTTAATGGAATTAATAAGACGCTCGAATATGCCTGTAATAAGGGCTATAGTTCCTCCTGAAACGCCAGGAATAATATTTGCAACTCCAACAGCAATTCCTTTTAAAAGGTAAATCAAATAATTCATGAAACTTATGAGTTTTTATAAGTATAAACAAGATCTGTAAATCTGGATTCTGAAATCAGCTCCGGTAAATAATCCAATAATTCGATATGTAAATCAAAATCCATTTTCATGGCCTTTTCAATATAATAATATGCTTGCTGGACTTTACCGTTCTTGTATAAATATGCAGCCAGTCGATACCATAAACTAGCTGATTCATCATTAGATTCCAGTGCTTTTTCAATAACTTCAATAGGTTTTTCGAAGTTGTTTTCCGAAGTATAGCAAACTGATAAATTTATCCAGGCATCTATATAATTTTCATCCTGATCAATAATATTTTCAAATAGAACTATAGCCTCCTCCAGGTTGTTATTTCTCATATAAACAATTGCCAGATCGTATGCAAGATCAACATTATGTGGATTTATTTCTACTGCCCTCTTATAAAAGTTAATTGCTTTTATGTCGTCGGCTTCTGCAACTGCCACGCGAGCCAAACCAACCCAGGCTTCTGCAGAGTTGGAATCGATATTTAAGGCTATATTATAATGAATAAGAGCATTTTGCATATCCTCCAAGTTTTCGTAAGACTCACCGATATAGGTATGTGTTAATGCATCTTCTTCTTCGTAATTGAAAGTTTCTTTATAGTATTTAACTGCCTTTTTATAATGTTTTAATCCACTATAAGAGTTCCCGATATTAAAATATGCTGAGGCAAAAGCCTCATCAATAGCAATTACAAACTCATAGGATTCGATGGCTTTTTCGTACAATTCCATCGAATTATAGAATACACCCAGATTAAACCATGCTAATTTTGAGTATGGATTTTTATCAACATAATGATTAAAATATTCAATTGCATCTTCTTCTTTACTCGTAATTTCATAAAAGAACGAGAGTTCATGAAGTAAATGTTCGGTCTCCGGGTTTTCGTCGATGGCAATTTTTAAATATTTTATGGCATTTAAATAATCGCCTTTATTTTCATATTCGAAGGCAATACTCGACAAAAGGTCTTCTTTATTTTCGGTAAACTCAAGTGCCTTTTTATATTCTTCAATGGCCATTTCATGTTTATTCATCAAACTGTAGATTTCAGCTTTACAAACATAAACATCGGCATTAGCCATTTCAATAAGTTCAATATTATTTAATAATTCAAGGGCTTCGTAATATTCTCTTTTACCGCCCAAATAACGGGCATAGCGCACTGAGAAGCCGGTAGCTGACGGATGCTGCTCCATAGCAATATTAATGGCAATACCTG
Organism: Marinilabiliales bacterium; assembly: GCA_002869365.1. Classification (GTDB taxonomy): domain Bacteria; phylum Bacteroidota; class Bacteroidia; order Bacteroidales; family F082; genus BM524. The sequence continues at coordinate 2,737 of PKTA01000080.1, forward strand.
CCTCATCAATTTTATTACCATCTAGATAAAAATCAATTATGGTTTCAAAATCATCAACATCAAAAAAGGGAAGAAAGCCCGACATATAAGCTTCCTGGAACCTGTTAACAAGTTCCCTGCCCTCTTCATCACCTATCCAATCTAAATTCAAATCCATTTGCAAAAAATTGGCTGCAAAAGTAACAATACTTTACAACGCCTAATGTAATATCAATAATAAAGTTTCATAAATATTTAAAGCATAATTTATTAACCGATAATTAATAAAATTGTTAATAATCTGCATTTTATGTTTAGAAGATTGATTTTATTTTTTTAATTTCGAACTTTATAATACAATGTGTATGAGAAAACGTGGGAAAACTCAATTTAAAACCATTAGTTTTAAACTCTCGAAGCGACAAATGAAGTCGCTAAAAAATTATTGCAGAGCACGCAAAACAACTCCTATAAAATTGATAAAGAAGAATATAAGAAACTATATTGAACTTTATGCCGATAGTGTTCCCGAAAAATATTATGTAACTCATAAGCAATTAGAGATGTTTGCTGCCGAGGAAAAAACAAATTAATTATAATCGTGCATACTCAAAACTAGGGTAGCCTTTTACGCCAACTTTATTGTAAAAGCCGATAAAACGTAGTTTATAATAAAACGAATTATTATCCCTGATTATATAGTTCCATTCTGTTCGGGCAACGTATTGATAATTACCAGTTTCAACATCACCCTCTATACGCTTCCAATCATATCCAATAACATCATATTTTTTTGAAAATTCTAATCCCAAAGTATCTGATAAAACTATATCTTCAAAATTCATAGTGGAGTCAATAGCTATTTTAGTGCCTTTACTTTGAAGCACTCCGTTTACAATATATGGATATGCCTGTCCTTCATTGGTATAAAGGAGTGTTGTATATTGTGTAAACAACAAATCCCATGTATTTTTCATTGGTTCTGTTTGTATCTTCTCCCCACCATTTGACAGTGAATATTGAACATATTCATAATCAGGATCTTTAGATACATAAACCTCATGGAGATCAGAATTGTCCATATTACAAAAAGAAAAGAAAAAAGTATTGTTTTCAAATTTTGTAAATTTTACTTTTTTGAGTCCCAAGGCTATACCCAATGGGCTTAAACCTCTGTCTAAAACCCATACCCTATCGCTATAAGTTGTATCACTACCATCTATATTGATCCAATTATTAATTGCCAATGAGTCGACATCACCATCCGATTTATCGAAATGCCATTCCAGTCCAACTGTATCGTTTACCTGCTCAAAAGTTTTAAAATCAGTTTCGGCTATTAGTGCAAAGTTTGCAGTGTTTAACCTTATAACCGTGGAAGTATCGACACATTCAAAATTAATGTCGAAAATTTCTCTCTCATTGGATGACACAACATTACTGTCATTTAAATTATAATATAATTGATAATTATAATACTGGGTCATGGCAATAGTATCTACTATTACATCACCCGGATCATGCTTAGGAACCATTTCATCATCTTTAAAACAAGAAGTTAAAAGCGTGATTATAACCACTGTATATATTAATTGTTTCATTTATTAAACTTTAGTTGAAGCCGTACAAAAAATGTTCTTCCCCAGTTAACAGGAACGGAAGTTCCACCTCCTGTATGTATTCCTCCACCCTGACTGCCGGCAACTGCAATATTAGTGTTGTCAAATAAATTTTTTCCTCCAACTTGAAGGTTTATTCTCCTTTTCCAGAACCATTTACTTATATTAATATCCAGTGTATTATATGGTTCCATAAAACGAATTTCAGTCTCCTCGTTTACTCCTGTAAAATAAAGTTGTGGATACTTTCCGTTATATTTATAATATGCTGAAAAATTCATATCCCATTTTTTATACCAATAGTTTAAAGAAGTATTAAAGTCGTTATAGTATTCAAAGCCGCTGGGCGATGACCCCTCATTTTCAATACTTTGCCCTGTGAAAGTTAATCCAAATTTCACTTTTAAGAACGGATAAACATTATTATTGAAGTTGAATTCTACACCACGACTAATAAATTTGTTTACATTAACATAAGTATAAAGATTATCGTTTCCCACCAATGGTATTAATTGAATATTATCTTTTATATTATTATTGAAAAGGTTCATTTCCAACCCCCATTCATAAGTTCTGCCCTGCATACTGTTAAACTGAATCATCACATTAGTATTTACTGATGTTTCTGCTTTTAAGTCAGGATTACCATGAATATCATGATTAATATCCACAAATTCAAGATATAGTTCTTTTAGTGAAGGAGCTCTGAATCCACTTGCTAACGATCCTCTAATAATAAGGCGTTCGGTAGCATCATACTTTACATTAAGTGAATACACTAGAGGAGCATTAAATTTGGTATTATAAATAAACCTTAATCCTGGTTGTATATTTATTGATCTTATGGGATAATAATTAAAGCTCAAAAAGGCAGCATAATCACCAATTCTTTGCTCGTTATCCTTTATACGTTTACCATATGCCATCTCCTGATTCAAGTCAACTCCTACAAGGAATCTAAAAATGCTATTTTCATCTCCAAAACTGTAATCGGATCGTAACATCAAATTGTCAAAACGGGTAGTATCCTGCTGATCAGGAACTAAATATTTTTTTAATATAGTTAAATCGTTGAGGTAAGTATTTTTAATTTTATCATATTTTGAATATGATGCTGTTGTATTTACTCTCGATTTTTTAGAAAACTCATAATTTATATCCGTTCTTAAAACAAGACGGTTAGTATAAAAATATTTATCGAAAGCTGTTTCATAATAACTAGGCAGCAAATCACCTTTATCTCTTAACTCTTGAGTAAAATAACTTGCACCTAATTTTATATATGCATTTTCATACTTGCGTTTATAATCGCCATCAAAATTCCATTGTTCTTTGGGTTTCCATTGCAGCGATCTTCCGGCGGCACTCTTTCCGTATCCATCAAAAAAGTTCCTTCCGGCATTTATACTAAAAGAATTTTTTTTAATTCTGGAGGAAAATCCGGCATTTAAATTATACGAACCCACCGACTCATAATATGCGTCGAGATTGGAAGAAAAAACCAATCTATCAGGTTCCTTAGTAATAATATTAATTACTCCGGCTAGGGCATTACTACCGTAGACTACCGACATTGGACCATTGATAACTTCAACATGATCAACATTTTGAAGATTTATCTGATCCAGATCAATATTGCCTCCTTCCCTTCCAATAACAGGAACACCATCAATCAAAAGTTTTATGTGTTCACCTCCCAATCCCTGCATCCTAATTGAAGAACCCAGAGCATTATCATGTGTAGTTCTTATATTTAACTCCGTTGACAACATTTCTTTGATGTTAACAGAGGCTTTTCTATTAATATCCTGAGAATTTAAAACCTTTACTTTGTAAATAGATTTATCCTGTCGGGAGGCGATATATTGGCCAGTAACTACTACTTCATTAACATTATATGAAATAGATTTCAGATAGATATTTTTGGATTCACCAGGACTTATTGTATCTATAACATCCTCAAAACCAATATATGTTACATGTATTTTTGATTCTTCTTTTATGCTGAATGAAACCTTTCCATCAATATCGGAAACATATCCTGATACACTCTTTCCGTTCAAGGAAGTAACAAGCACATTGGCATATGCTATCGGGTCATTGTTAATTTTATCTAAGAATTGTAAGCGGCATTCCTGTGCTCCTGCCATAGCCGACAGGAACAACAGAAATACTGCTAACAATAATCTTGGCGTTTTATACATACTAATTTATGATAAACTTGGCGCTTTCTTTTTTTACACCATTAGTTAATGTTATGAAATACAGACCTTTGCCAAATGCGGACACATCAACACTTACTAATGAGGAGTTCATTACTGACTCAGTATAAACAAGTTTTCCTGTGATATCGAAAATTGCTAGTTCTGCATTTAAAGACTCTTCCATTCTAATATTAATACGATCAACTGTCGGATTTGGGAAAACAGTAATATTATCATTATCTGAAGAAATATCATTTATTGAGGTTGCACTTACCAACTCTTTATAGAAGGAAAATTTACCTGTTCCTGACCCTTGCCATTCAGTAAATACCAATTTATAAACATCTCCACTGTAGCCCATTACAAAAAATACAGTTGAATCATCAACAGTCCACTGGAAACTTCCCATATCAAAATACTTCCAATCATATCCTATGGTGTTCTTTAATGAATCCATTGGTTTTGCTGTCCAGTCATTAAAATCCTGAGAAACTTCAGTAAATTTACTTGCTGCAGTATTAACATTACTTGTTGCACCAGTCACCAAATATTCAGCCGGATTGCCTTCGTTATCAAAGGTAATATCAATATACTTTGTAAAAAGAATATCCCAGTCTTCATTTGGTTCTCTATCAATTAACTCATTATTGGCCATTGAGTAATAAGCAAAGTTTTTAGTAGTAAATGGTTTAATATCAAGTTCAACATTTTGTTCGTTATCACCATTTATGTCAGCAAATCTAAGGTGATAAATGTTATTAATAGATACTTTATCTACTATCCACAATTTCTTATATCCAACGTTGGGTATATTAATAAGGTAAAGAGAATCACCTGTTAAGCCATGAGTAACCATATTATATACTCCCCATCCATAATCAGGGTGACCTAATGCTGTACGGTTAAATGCACCATCTTCCCAGTATTCATTGCTATTTGATAAGGATTTCCAACTCATCATACCTGTGGTATCAAAAGTAGCCCAACCACTGGTATCATTATTAGGATATGAAAATAACTGAACGCCATTTCCCTCATTAATAATTATACCTGCACTAAAAGCATTAGTATAAAAACCAAGTTCCCAACCTGATCTTTCAACACTAGCAACTTCACCTTCGGTCATGCTGTAAAAAACATCATTTGCATAACTAGGGCCCATATTTAGGCTGTCTTCTATTATTTCCCTATTCTGCGCTGAAGCTGAAAATGAAAATACTGATACTATTGCAATCAGAAAAAATGTAATTGTTTTATTCATCGTTTTAGTTTTAACATAAATAATTAATAATCTATATTGCTTGAATGTAAATTAAGCATACTTCTTGTATTTTGCTTCAAAGACAGCCTTATAACTATCTGAAACAACACAATTTAACAAAAAAAATCCCCGAAATAAATTCAGGCATCAATATGTTACTAATAATAAAATTTGTGAAAATTTGTAATTTGTAATTTGTAATTTTTAACAGATTACTATGGGTGGGCCTCTTAGTGATGTAGCAGAACGTGTTATTTCCAATAAACCCTGGGTGGGGGCGACTATAGGTAAATAGTCTACAAAAATCTGGCATTCCAGAGATTTGTTAAAATCACTGACGGCAGACACGAAAGTTATGAGTTCGTGAATTTGATTATTCGTTTTACCTTTTAAACTAAGGTATTTTTCTTTATCGGATTTGTTGGGCTTTAAAATGGGTTGACCAGCATAGACATCAAGTTTCCATATCTTCTTCTGGTGAATGATGATAAGATCACCTATAACCAGATAGAAAAAAGCCAACGTCATAAACGACATTAAACTCTTCTTGATATAATATGATATCGTTTTTGCTTTCAAGTAATCTTTTTTTACTTCTATGCAAAAATATAAATCTAATCAAAACAAAACACGTTTTTTTCTACAATTTACTGAAAGGATGTCTATTTAGAATGCTTCTACCTAAAGTAATCTCATCGGCATACTCCAACTCTTCACCTATAGATATCCCTTTTGCGATTGTAGTTATTTCAATATCAAAGTCTTTGAGCAGTTTATAAATATAAAATGCAGTGGTATCTCCTTCCACAGTTGAAGGTAAAGCAAGTATTATTTCTTTTATTTTTTCTGCACTTAATCGCCTTATTAAGCCTCCAATAAATAAATCGTTGGGGCCAATTCCTTCCACCGGGCTTATAATACCACCTAAAACATGGTATAACCCATTAAATTGTGATGTGTTTTCAATGGCAATTACATCCTGAGTGCTTTCAACAACACAAATTAAGTTTTCATCCCTCTTATGATTTGAACAAATCCCACATATTTTATTATCTGAAATATTATTACATTTTTCACAGAAAATAATATCCTCACGCATTTTAATAATCGACTTACCAAGATTAACTGCATAATTCATATCTTCTTTCAAAATATGCAAAGCAAGCCTTAAGGCAGTTTTTTTTCCTATACCCGGTAAACGAGATAATTCATTTACCGTATTTTCTAATAATTTGGATGAATATTCGTTCAAATTTTATACTATTAAATTTGTGACGAAAATACAATTTTAATATCATTTGGAGATATTATCAGTAAAAATCAAATAATGCTTTATTTTTGCCTTAAATGAAATATAATACAATGAAAAATCTGTTAATTATTTTCCTGATAGTTAGTTTAGCATTTCCAACATTTGTGGCTTCTCAAAATATAAATCAAACTGATGCCAACGGACAGAAGCAGGGTGTATGGACAAAAACTTATTCCAACGGAGTTCCTCGTTACGAGGGTCAGTTTAAAAACAATCATCCTACCGGGGAGTTTAAATATTATTACGAAAGTGGTAAAATAAAGGCAGTCACCATATTTTCCACTGATGGAGTTGTTGCAAGAACAAAAACGTATCATGAAAATTCTCGACCAATGGCAGAGGGCAAATACATAAAACAAAAAAGAGATAGTATTTGGCTGTTTTACAGCGATGTAGACGGGGAACTATTATCGTCTGAAACCTATAAAAAAGGAATACTACACGGCACAACCAAAACATTTTATCCTGAAACAGGCAAAGTTGCAGAAATAATAGAATATGTAAACGGAATTAAAGAAGGGCCATACAAAAAATATTTCCCAGGTGGTGAATTGATGACAGACGGAACTTATAAAAATGATCTTTTAGAAGGCAAATTTACCCTTTATCATCCCAATGGTGAAATACAGGTAAAAGGAAAGTATAAAAACGGACGACAAATAGGAAACTGGGAGTATTTCGACGAAAATGGCAAACCCCTGAGTGAGGAGGATTTTAAAAAAGAAAATACTGAGGAAAAAGAATAATATTCATCAAAATAATTTTTTCAATTCTTCCAAATTGTTTAAAACCATACTTCCATTTACATTTAACCTTTCTTTTGACTGATGTCCGCTGGCTATCAAAATGCAATCTATTCCAAGTTCCCTGGCAACGCTTTCATCATGAAGGGTATCTCCAATCAAAACCATTTCTTTTCTTTTAAAGGGAATTTTGTCAAGTAAGTCGAAACCCATTTCAACTTTTGAATGAGCATAGTGATTATCTATTCCATGTATATGAATGAAATAATCATATATCCTATTATCTTTCAACGATTTAATCAGACTGTCATGTTGCATAGCAGAAAGAATATATTGCTGTACACCTTTGGATTTCGAATAATCTAAAATATTTACTACTGCCGGATGCAGATCAGCATGTTTTAAATTCTTTTGATAAAGTTCTATGAATTGAAGTGCAGGTATTTCAAATTCTTCCTTCCTGAAATCGAAGCCTGCTTTTTCATAATAATCTTTTACCGGAAAGGTGAATATTTCTAAATATTTCTGCTTATTGATAGGCTCCATATTTCTTCCAACTAAAAGTTGATTCATACTATTTATACAAATATCAACATCATTTAATAAGGTTCCATTCCAATCCCAGATAATTGCTTTTACTTTAGTAAGATTCATTTATCATTTATTAATTAGATGCTAGCACTTCATCTTTGGTTTTAAACTTCCTTATTTTGATTTTAAAATATGCAAAAAGCACAGTCATTATTGGACTTATAATATTAAAAAAGGCGAATGGAAGATAGTCCAATGTAGGCACTCCCAAAACTCTGGCCTGGGTTGCTCCACCACTATTCCATGGCACCAGCACGGAAGTAACAGTTCCCGAATCTTCCAGAGTTCGGCTCAACACCTCGGGTTTTAAATTTCTGTCTTTATAGGCTTCTTTATACATTTCTCCTGGTATAACTATCGACATATACTGATCGGCGGCAGTTATATTAAAAAATATACAACTTACTGCAGTTGAGGCTACAAGAGAACTATCAGATTTAACCAAAGACAATATTGAAGTTGTTATTTTCTTTAGCATTCCTGTGGCTTCCATCATCCCTCCCAAAAACATCGCAGAAAGTATTAACCAAATTGTAGACAGCATACCCGTCATACCTCCAGTTGAAAATAATTCATTCACTTTTGCATTACCTGTATCAATTGATGTTGATCCGTAAATACTTTTCAGAGTAACTATATATGAGTCGCGGAAATAATTTCCTGTACTATTGGTCAGATTTTCAATAATCTGTGGTTGAAAAATTACAGCAAAAACGGCACCAAGCAATACTCCTACAGCCAAAGCAGGAAGGGGTGGAACTTTGAGAATAATTACTGTAAATAAAATCACAGGCACAAGAAATAGCCATGGGCTTATGTTAAAAGTTGAACTAATAATTTCCTTTACCTCATCTCCTTGAGAAATAAAAATAGAACTATCATGATTAAAACCAATAATTAAAAAAATAATCAGGGTAATTGTCATTGATGGAACAGTAGTAAAAACCATATATTTAATGTGGGTAAACAAATCTGTTCCTGCCACTGCAGGTGCCAGGTTTGTAGTATCAGAAAGTGGCGACATCTTATCTCCAAAATATGCTCCTGAGATAATTGCCCCTGCTACTATTGCTTCATTAAATCCCATTGCATTTCCTATACCTATTAATGCTACTCCAATGGTTGCAATTGTCGACCAGGAGCTACCTGTTGCAAGCGAAACTACAGCACTAATTACTACTGCTGCGAAAAGAAATATTACAGGACTCAAAAAACTTAATCCATAATAAATTAATGCCGGGACTACACCACTAATAAGCCAAGTTCCTGATAATGCACCAATCATTAATAAAATTAGTATAGCAGGCATTGAGGTACTGATTGTTTTTACTATCTGTGAACGCATTTCATTCCAGCGATAACCAATACGATAACCCAGAAGCCCTACCAAACCGGCAACAAACATCAAAATCACCTGAGTGGCACCTTCCTGGGTATCATCAAATAACATAACATTAATAAACAATAGTACTATCAGTATAACTATCGGAAATAAAGCCTGAAATATGGTAAGTGTGCGTTTTTCTGCAACCATAAGAATTATTAATAATAAGAGGCGAAAGGTAAGAAATTTTCTGATTACACTAATTTTCGTTTTATCTATTGAAATACTGTTATTTAGAATTCTGATAAACTAAATTAATTGTTAATTTTTAATCAAAATTATTGCTTAAAAAGCATTGTGGATTTCATCACAATACTATATTTGTACCTTATATTTTTTGAACTTAAATTATTATTATAATGGCAAAAAGAACAATAGTTTCACTTCCTGGCGATGGTATAGGAAGAGCGGTTTTGGAAGAAACGATTCGTGTATTAGATGCGGCAGGTTTTGAAGCCGATTATATTGAAGGCGATATTGGATGGGAATTCTGGAAAGAAGAAGGAAATCCTCTTCCACAAAGAACTATCGATTTATTGGAAAAGCATAAAATTGGATTGTTTGGAGCAATAACATCCAAACCTAAGGATGCTGCTTTTGATGAACTCTCCGATAGTTTAAAAGAAAAAGGGCTTGTTTATTCCTCCCCCATAGTTGGATTACGTCAGCATTTTGGGCTGGATATTTGCATGCGTCCTTGTCATTCATATAAGGGAAATCCTTTAAATTTTATAAGAAGAGGTAAAGGTGACGACATAGAAGAGCCTGAGGTTGACGTGGTTATATTCCGCCAGAATACCGAAGGACTTTATGGTGGTGTTGAGTGGTCAAATCCTGGTCAGCAGGTTTACGATGCCTTAATGACTCATCCTAAATTTGTTAGCAACTTTGGTGAAACGCCAAAAGAGGAAGTATCGGTTTCCACCAGAATTTTTACAAAAAAGGCTACCAGCAGAATTCTAAAAGCAGCCTTTGAACATGCCAAAAACTTTGGATATAAATCAGTTACCGTTTGTGAAAAGCCAAATGTAATTCGTGAAACCTCAGGTATGATGTATAAAATGGCCCAGCAAATGCAAAAGGCTGATTATCCTGATATCGAACTTTGGAATACGAATATAGATGCGCAAATGATGTGGTTAACTAAAAACCCTGAAGATTACGGAGTTATAGTTGCCGGAAATATGTTTGGAGATATAGTTTCTGATGGTTTTGCAGGTTTAATAGGTGGATTAGGATTTGCCTGTTCTGCACAATTTAACCCTGATAGCGGAGTTGGTGTTTTTGAACCTACACATGGTTCTGCACCAAAATATGCCGATTATGAAACTTCAATTGTAAATCCTATTGCCATGGTAGAATCGGCTTGTATGATGCTCGATTTTATTGATGAAAAGGAAAAGGCAACTAAAATAAGAAAAGCTGTAGCAGAAGTTATTTCGGAAGGCAAAGTCAGAACTTACGATATGATGAAAATGAGAGGTAAAGCAGATGTAGTAGAAAATGGAGCAGCCTCCACAACTGAAATGGCTGATGCTATAATTGCAAAATTGTAAACCTTTAATGCACTAATAAGATAGACATGGAAAAAGAAGTATATGAACTTTGGCCGGAACTCAATTGGATAGAAAATGATGATTTGAGGAAAACAACCCAAAAAACATGGAAGTTGGCTCTCGAAAGAAGCGTTTTAAGTCCTGACGACCTTAATAAAATACCTTTTACTTTACTTTGTGGACCTGATTTGAAAGTTACTTTTATGGACCATAAACGATCTGTAGTTCATATTGCAAGAGATGCAGGACATAAAATTAACGAAATGTATCATGGCGAACTACCTGTTAATATGGATGTTCTAATTGCAGGTGCTATTTTGGCTGATGTTGGTAAGTTACTTGAATACGTACTGGATGAAAACGGTAAAGCTATTCAGGGTACGTATGGCAAGTATTTACGTCATCCTTTTTCGGGAGTGAGCCTTGCTGAAGAAGCCGGTGTTCCGGCAGAAGTATGCCATATAATTGCTACACATGCCGGGGAGGGTAATATGGTTAAGCGCACAACTGAAGCATATATTGTTCACCATGCCGATTTTATGACTTTTCTTCCTTTTAAAGAGAGGCTGAAGGTTTAAAGGAAAAACTTATTCTTGAATCCCAAATATGATTTTTAAATATTGTATTTGGGATTTTTTTATTAATGGGATCCGCCTTTAAATTGTAGATTCTAGAAAAACGTTTGATAAGATTATGCTCCTATGGAACTTCTCATTTATTAGGGGTTGATTTCATTAAACCACATTCTGTCCCGTAGGTACAATATATTGGTAGAAAGCATATTAAATATAGAATCAAAGTTCCGTAGGAACGAGATATTTTACCGGACAATAATAATTTTTTAAATATCCTTGTTTATTACCAAAGTATAAATATTATTTTCCAGGGGCAAATAGCCGTATTCAAAACAGAAGTAGTAAATATTTCCAGTTTTTGTTTTATAAGTTTTTGTAAAGTATTTGAAATTAAAACCCTTTTCTTCAAGTTTGTCAGCCTTAACAGTTACTTTTCCATCTGGGTTTAACTCTTTTAGTATCTTTCTGTTTTTCTTCAGAATACGAATTATGTTTCTCATATAAGAAGTATCGGCACGATTTTTTTTATTGTAGTAATTATTCTTGCAAAGGTCATTACAAAACTTCTTGTCTACGCGACCGATTAGATGCTTTCCACACTCTAAACAAATGTTTTCCATAGCAAAGGTTTTTTCAAAAGTAAAAAAAAATCCGTCAAGCCTGAGGCAAGACGGATTCTGTTTTATTAACGATAAATTTTATCTTTTAATAAATTTCTTACTATAGTATTTACCTGAATTCATTATTTGAACAAAATAAACACCTTGCTGTAAGGCTGAAATATCAATTCTACTATTATTATTAGAATTTTCAAAGCCGCTAACAACTCTTCCATCAAGACTTACAATTCTAAATTCTGTGTTTTCAGGAAGATCAATATTTATGAAATTATCTGCAGGAACAGGATATATACTAATCTGATTTTCAATGTTATCAGCAATATCTTCGAGTATATCAACTGTAAATGCATTCTCCATCATTAAGTCATCAACATAAATATCATAGAGACCAATTTCCTGATCAATAGGAATATTAAATGTTGCGTTTACCTGTCCATCAGCAACAACCATAATACTAGTAGCATCAAGCATTATCATATTATCATCATGGAATTTCAGCATTACATTATTAACACCGTCTGTCCATTGAGTTTCACTACCGATAATTTCAACTATAACCATCTCACCTTGCATTGCATGATCGGGAACTACCATTGTAATTTGAGGATTAAGTTCTACTTCATTAACTTCAAATGCTTCCATATCAACTAATGCATCAACAAAAACATCGTAGTTTCCAACCATTTGATCAGTAGGAATATTTAAACTTGCTGTTATAGAAGTATTACTGTTTACATTAAAACTTGAAGGTGTTAGTGTAATTGTATTATCATTTGAATATTTGAAAATAACAACACTTACGCCATTATCAACCCACAATGTATTATCTCCTGTTATGGTAACATCTCCTGTCCAGCCCTGGTCGCCATTATCAGGATTAACATCAACAATTTCAGGCATTTGAACTTCATTAACGTCGAAGGCTTCTGTTTCAACTAAAGCATCAACAAAAACGTCATATTTGCCTATTTGCTGATCAGAAGGGATATTGAATGTTGCTGTAATTACTGTATTTGAATTTACAACAAAATTTGAAGGAGTGAGGACAATAGTATTATTGTCGCTATACTTAAATACAACAGTACTAACTCCGTTTAACCAAAGAGTTTCATTACCTTCTATTACAACGTTACCAGTCCAGCCTTGATCAGCATTATCAGGAGTTACATCAACAATTTCAGGATTAAGGCTCACTGCTTCACTAACAGTAAGAACAGTTGTATAAATTTGATCACCTGTATTATTTCCATTACCGTTTGCGGCATTAACAGCGGCATTAAATTTTATATCACCTGTACCCGCAACCGGAGCAGTCCAGTCCATACTCCAGGTATTAGTATTTCCACTGGGCACATTACCTGCAGAAGTATGCGTAACCGCTGCATTACCATTGGTAAACTTAGTTCTTGTGGCATCTGTAAGAGTCCACGTACCTTTCTTTGTTCCTGAGGTATTCTCTGCAGTAACCTCAAAACCCATTTTTACAACACCAGTATGTGTTCCGGTAACTGTAACTGTATATGTTTCACCTGCCGTATATCCATCTACAGGTATGTCGGTGGTTATCCAGTTTGATTGTGGGATTGAAGTACCCGAATGACATTGAGTACAAGTTGTTCCCCCGTCACCGGTGGAACCTGTTTTTCCTCCGGGACTACCAGTACTATAACTGTATAGTATAAGGGCAGATGGAATGAGTAAAACAGATAAGAATTTGTAAATAGTTTTCATAAGCAAATTTTATTTTTATTTAGAATGATTATTAATTGCGAATATACACCATTGACATAAAATTTTAAAAAACAGTTTCGCATTAATGGTTTTTTTTTGAAAAAATTAACAAAATAGTTATGAATTCACTAATTATAAACTATAAATATGATTTTTTATATAAGCAATTAATTATTAGGTAATTAGTGTTATCTCATTAACACTAAAGATATCAAATTATTAATTTTAATCTAATGAATGTGGGGAGAAATATAAAATATTTAGCGTTTTAAACTAATTCCAGAACAGTAATTTCAGGTAGAATTCCAATTCTACCTGGATAACCAATGGATCCTATTCCGCGATTAACGTAGAGTTGTCGTGTGGAATTTTTATCGTTGTACAGGCCTGCCCAATACTTATAAAGCCATTTGGCAGGGCTCCACTTGAAATTTTTACTTTCATATCCAAACTGGAAACCGTGGGTATGTCCTGATAGTGTTAAATCAATGTCATAATTGCTAGGTACAATAATTTTTTCCCAATGGCTTGGGTCATGTGATAATAGTACTTTTGCACTTGCATTTTCAGCACCTTCCATTGCTTTGTTAATATCTCCATGTCTTGGAAAGCGCGGGTTTGCTCCCCAGTTTTCGACACCTATCAACGCCAGGTCACCTTCTTCTGATTTATAGATTTGATTTTCATTCCTCAGTAATTTCCAACCCATTCTATCATATAAATCATAAAGATCCTGCATGTTTTTTTGCTTACTCGCTTTATCAGTCCAATTTACATAGTCTCCATAATCATGGTTACCTAAAATAGTAAGAACACCCTTTTTGGCTTTTAGATTTTTTAAAACATTTTCATATCTATAGGCTTCCTTAGTGGAGAAGTTTACAAGGTCGCCGGTAAAAACAATTAAATCGGCATTCATATCATTAATCATCTCAACGGCTTGCACCAATGGTTTTGGAGTCGTCCAGCTACCAAGATGCATATCGGAAATCTGAACAATTTTAAACCCTTTAAAAGCTGAAGGTAAATTATCAATTTTAATTTTCTCTTTAATAACAACAAACTGGTAAACCCATTTAAACATGCCTGTAAACATAGTTCCCATAACTAAACCTCCGGTGATAAATCCCATATACTGCAAGAATTTACTTCTACTCATTCCTTCATTTTCCTTAACAATATTCTGACGGTTACCTTTATTAATCAGGTGAAAAACCTTTGACATAAGTCGCAGAGAATCAGCAAGCAGTAAAAAGAAAACGGGAAGCATTTTGGAAACATAAAACACTATTATTATTCCAAACCAGATTGTTCTGAAGGGGTCGTTCCATTGTGTAATGGGAAGCAGAACGGAACCCACCATAATAAAAATTACCATCGCCAGAGGCAGCCAGTAAAGTGAAATTATTAATACCCTGAGCCAAATTGTATTACTGAATATTTTTTTGGTAATTGAACTCCACAGATATAAATCTGCAAAGAAAAGTATCACCATAAATACAAACTGACCTGAATATTTAGGCAGGTAAGCATTAAGTAATAAGTAACCTAAAACCAATAAAATTGGTGTAAATATAAGAGAAAGCCTAAGCTTCATATGTTTCTAAAGTATTGATAATAAGACGATTTAACGATCTTATGCATTATCCTTAATATAATTTACTAATCCCCTTGCTTCGAAAATTCCAATAATTTTTTCCGGAAGCGGCGCAAAAGTAAATATTTTTTCTGCAATAGAAACTTTTCCTTCTGTTAAAGAAACATAAACATCATCGCCTGGTTTATAAGCATCTACGGCTTCAGGCAACAAAATAATTGGTAATCCCTGGTTTACCGAGGAACGGTAAAATATTCTGTTTACCGATTTGCAAATCACAGCTTTGACTCCTGCATGAGCTAATCCAACAGCAGGATGCTCACGGGAACTACCACAGCCAAAGTTTGAACCGGCTAATATTACATCACCACTCTGCACTCTTTCAGTAAAATTAACGTCAAAACCCTTAAAAAGATGAGGCATTATACTTTCAGGTTCAGAACTCAATACTGAATAAGTTAAGTTACCTGCAAACATCTGGTCGGTATTTAGGTTATCGGCATCGGTATAATTCCAAACACCGTTTATTCTTCTATTATCATCATCGTCGATGCTAACGGAATTTGTTTGTTCTTTTTGATAGGGGAACTTATCATTAGATTCAATACCTCTTGGATCAACAATTTCTCCGGCTAAAGCCGAATAAGCAACTGTTGCAGGTGAGGCAAGATAAACAAATGATTCTTTATTACCCATTCTCCCTTTGAAATTACGGTTTGCAGTAGAAATCACTTTATATCCATCGGCGGGTATCCCCTGCCCTGTTCCCAAACATGGTCCGCAACTGGCAGCAAGCACATTAGCCCCGGCATCCATAAATATTTCTATTAAGCCTTCGGCCATTGCCCTTCTGTAGATTTTCTGGCTGGCAGGAACGATTACCATCTGAAATCCTTCGGGAACTTGTTTCCCTTTCAGTATTTCGGCAACTATTCTTAAATCTTCCAATCTTCCATTAGTACATGTACCAACAAGTGCTTCGTCCAGTTTAGTACCTGCAACTTCAGAAACCGCTTTCACATTATCAACATGATGTGGAGCGGCAACAAGCGGAAATATTTCTGATAAATCAATCTCTATCTCCTTGGCATAAGTAGCACCTTCATCGGCCCATACACCTTCATAACCTTCTCCTGTAAACTCTTTTAAAACCTCATCATTTGGAAAAACAGCATTTTTTGCTCCCATTTCAGATGCTAGATTTGCCAATGTCATTCTCTGGTCGATGCTAAGATGTTTCACACCATCGCCATGATATTCTATGGACATATAGTCGGCTCCGCTGGAACCTATCATACCAATTATCCACAATGAAATATCCTTAGCATAAACGCCTTCATTGAGTTTTCCTTTTAAAGTAACTTTAAGAGATTCGGGAACCCTGAACCATGTTTCTCCCTGACTCCATAATCCGGCAGTTTCTGTCCGGTCGATTCCAGCAGCAAAAGCATTGAAAGCCCCTGCAGTACAGGTATGACTATCGCTACCAACTATTACCTGGCCAGGCTTCGCATAATCGGCCATTATCTGATGACAAATACCTTTGCCTGCATCATGAAAATTCTTAATACCCTGATCTTTAACAATCTCTCTGATAGCATGATACTGATTAGCAATTTTTGCCGTTGGAGGCGGAGCATTATGATCAAGCACTATCAATAACTGATCAGGATCGCCAACATTATTACCACCCATTTTCCGAAAGGTATTAAATATGCTGGAAGTATTGTCGTGCGACAGAATTATATCAGGTCTTTTGAAAACTATGCTACCTGCAGGCTCATTAAATATTTTTTCGACGAAAGTTTTTTTCATGATTATTAGTTTTGCTAATTATGCTATTTATTTTTCAAATTATTATATTTTGAACATCACAAAATTAGATTTTTAATTAGAATATTATCTGTTTTTTCGTCATAATTTAAATTTTATAAATTATTTAACTTATTAGAAATTTTGTTGTCTAAATATAAAGCATTTTGGAATTTATTTTGAGTAATAATCTAAAATCTACCCTCTTTACAATAGGCTAACACATTGTTATTTAAGACTTTTGAAATATAATGATAGAAAAGCATTATTTTCAAAAAAAATCAAAAAAAATATTTGAGAATTAAAACAAATAATTACTTTTGCACTCGCAAATAAATGATCAGTGGTGAATAGCCAATCCGTTAAATAACGGTTAACAATCTAAACTGATTAGCAAATGGAGAGGTGGGAGAGTGGCTGAATCCACCAGTTTGCTAAACTGGCGTACGGGAAACCGTACCGGGGGTTCGAATCCCCCTCTCTCCGCAAAAGGAAACCTGTACATCGTAAAGATGTACAGGTTTTATTGTTTTCGGGCGTGTCAAATCCTAATTTGACTAAGACTGAAAACAATAAAACCTAGAATCCTCAATGAGGATTCAGGTTTCTATGCTTGCCAAGGATAACCATTAGGGATCATTGAAAATAATCCCCTATTATTTTTTTCAGTATCAATTTATTAATTGTAAATAAAATAACCCAAGAAGCCTCGAAGAGGCTTAGGTTTCTATGCTTGTCCAGGATAACCATTAGGGATCATTGAAAATAATCCCCAAAAAATCATTACACAATTACAACCTCATTACCGGAAAATGTTTTGTAATGATTTTTGTATCCTTAGGAAAACAATTCCGCATTTCTATCAGAACTTTCCAAAACTAGATTGCTGCTGTTCTTTTGCCGCGCCATTCTGGCAGGGCTATAAACATGATACTCCTCCGGAGTATTTTAAATATTTTCAATAATTGCGCATTGCGATTATTGAAGCGGTAACCACAAAAAATTACCTACAAAAATATACCCCCCGAAACCTCTATGCGCTGACCATTAATCCATTTGGCATCATCTGTACAAAGGAAGGCAACTACTCCGCCAATATCATCTGGCTCTCCTACCCTGCCAAGAGCTGTTGCGCCTGAAATTAATGCTCTCTTCTTTTCATTGGTTTTGTTTTCACCACCACCAAAATCTGTTGCTATTGCTCCGGGAGCGACTACATTTGCACGTATCTTTCTGTGCGCCAATTCCTTTGCAATATAACGGGTAAACACATCCACCGCTCCTTTTGTGGGTCCATAAGCAGATGAATTAGGTAAAGTAAATCTTGCTAAACCTGATGAAATATTTATAATTCCGCTTCCATCTCTCATAAAAGTTAATGCCTTTTGTGTTAGGAAGTAAACACCCTTAAAATTAATATTTACCAAATCATCGAACATCTCCTCTGTGGTTTCCAAAAATGGCTTATAAATACCAATTCCGGCATTATTTATCAAAAAATCGAAGTATGGTTCTCCATATTCATCTGTAAGATATTCACATACATTTTTAAAAAACTCATCAAATAATTTTATATCGGTAGTATTAAGTTGAAAGGCTTTTGCTTTTTGTCCTGCTGCCTTAATTTCATTAACAGCAGAATTTGCCCCTTCTGCATTCGATTTATATGTGATAATTAAATCCATTTCCTTTTCGGCTAATTTCAAAGCCATTTCTCTTCCAAGGCCTCTGCTACCTCCTGTTACCAGTGCTATTTTAGTTTTCATTTTTTTATAATTTTTGTCTTTACAAAAGTGAGGATTTTACTAAAAATAATCTTTTAAAAAATGTTATATAATTAAACAAGTTTTGTAATGCTTTTTGTATCCTCCGGAAAACAAAAAACCTTCCAAAACTAAATCTCCTGCCATTATTTTGCCCCGCCATTCTGGCTGGGCTACCAACATTAAATCCGTCAGTTGACGGATATTTTTTGTATGAAATTCATTATTCTATAATACCAAAAAAGCCAGCCATACAGTCCCGCTTAAACTAATATTCTCCATCAGAGAATTATATTAAGGAATATATATGGATAAGTATATAATGCTTACAAATAAGTTTTTTTGCGATTTTTAATTTTAAATCATCCGAAAATCGGTTTACTTTTCTTCTCATATTCCTGAAATTTGTTTACTTTTTATGTCAACCTATTTCAGGACAAGACACTTTATTCACAATTTCTCAGTTTCACATCTCCACAGTTTCTCAACTTCACATCTTCACAGTTTCACATTTTCTCATCTTCACAACAACCTGGTAACTTCAAAAAAAAATATATAAAATTGTTTGACATTGTAAAACATTGTTGTATATTTGCAATTATCAAATTATTTACAATGAGGTATTTCAGCGGCATAAGCGATATCAATTCTCTTACATTAATATATCGTAGGTTGGCTATGCTAAACCATCCCGATATGGGCGGAAACCCCGAAGTAATGAAAAGCATAAATATTGAATATGAGCAACTTAAGTCGCATTTAAGCGGAAAAAATAAAGAGAAAAATGCTCTGCATATAAACCAGGAAGTTTATGTTAATAGTTCACCAGCCAAAATCATTCATATAGGTGAGTTTATTATAATAGTACAATCGCTGCTTACAAACAGAAAGGCAATATTTAATAAGAAAAGTGGCATTTGCCTTAGCAATCCCGAATTAAAATTATCAATTATTAAATACGGTGAGCATGTCAGACTATAAACTTAAAATACATACGGGCTTTCGCATTTCCAAACCAAATCTGGATTTCATTGAAAATACAGGCAAAAACCTTGGACTTACAAAAACAGGGGTCGTTGATATGTTTATCACAATATTAAGGAACAACCCAAATGAACTGGGACAACTACTGCAAAAGGCTGTTAAAGAAAGTAAATAAGATCACTCTGTAATATATCTACTATTTTTACTATTTTAGTAACTCAAATAAGCGCAAACAATTGTGAGCAATATGGGAGTTGAGAATACCGATCTTTTGGAACAAAACGATAGTGAAATCTTTAAGATTGAAGGAGATTTAAGCATACTAAATATCGATGAGTTTAGAGAAAATTTAATCAAACTAATCGATTCTAAAAATAATCTGGTTTTAGACTGCAGCAAACTTGAAAGCATCGATTTGAGTATTGTACAACTTATTATCTCTCTAATTCTTGAAAGAAATAATATTGGCTTTAGTACTAAAGTCGATTATTCTGATAACGAACTAATTACAATTTTTTTCAATAAAACGGGCTTGTCGCAAGTGTTTAATAAAATTACAAAATCAAATAAAAATGAATAAAACAATTTTGTTGGTTGATGATTCAACAAGCATTAGAGAAACTGTTGCATTTTTCCTTGAAGAAGAGGGATATAAGGTAATTAAAGCCGACAACGGGCAAAATGCTTTGGAAACATTTGATGGAAGGAGCATCAATCTAGTATTAACTGATTTGCATATGCCCGTAATGAATGGAATAGATTTGATAAAAAATATAAGGAGTATGGAAAATTACTCCAAATTACCTATAGTTTTACTCACAACCGAAACATTAATTGAAAAGAAAAGGGATGCGAAAGCAGCAGGAGCTACAGCATGGATAAATAAGCCATTTAACAAAGAACAATTGCTTAAGGTTCTGAAAAAACTACTTCGCTAATGGAAGACTTTCATAAATTATTTTATGATGAAGGCAAAGAATTGCTTGGCAAACTCGAAGAACAACTACTTCTTTTAGAGGATGATATGGAAAATATGGAAATTATTAATTCCATTTTTCGCATTCTCCACACACTTAAAGGCAGCGGTGCTATGTTTGGATTTGGTAACCTTAGTAGTTTTACCCACCGAATTGAATCTCTTTACGATGAAATAAGAAATAAAAAAATAAATATCTCTTCAGATATTATAAACCATACTTTAAAATCAGGCGACCTTATAAAAGAATTTATTGAGTCGGATGATGATGAAAACCTGCAAACCAAAGGAGACGAAATTCTTAAGGAACTGGAAAAACTCACTAACATTAAGCATGAAACTGAGAATGCTATAGAAGAAAAGGAATCTGAAGTTGTTACTAAAACAGAAAAAAATTCACAGATAAATTCAAATTTAAAACTCTATTATATTAGTTTTAAGCCCAATGAGGACATTTTTAAAGATGGTACAAAGCCCATTTATCTTATCGATGAATTATCCGATCTGGGAGAATCAATAATTAGTACAAATTTTAAAGGACTCCCCTATTTAAATGACATAGAAACCGAAAAGTGTTATTTCAGTTGGGAAATACTTCTCTCCACAGAGGTAGATATTGATGAGATACAGGAAGTTTTCATCTTTGTGGAAGAGGATAGTAAAATTGAAATTGAATTAGTTTCAGAAAAAGACATCTTTAGCAACGAAACCTATAAGCAAAAAGTAACGGAACTTTTTACACAGAATCTACAGGGTAAAGATGGTATAATAAAACTTATCAAATTATATGAAAAGGATATTGTTTCGTTACCAGCAGAAGAAGCAAAACACATTGAAGAAAAAGATGTTGAAAAAATTGCAGAAATACTGCAAGAAGAAGATGAGATAAAAACAGAGAAGAAAAAACCTACAACAGAATCATCTACAAATATTGAAAGTGTAAGGATATCTTCCAAAAAACTTGACGAACTCATTAATTTGGTAAGTGAATTTGTTACCAATCAGGCTCGTCTTTTTAATATTGCATCAAAGCAAAACGATACACAACTATCTGAGTTAAGCGAAGATTTTCAAAATCTGGCCAGGCAATTTCGTGATATTGCTTTCGAGATGAGGCTAATACCAATCGACTCCCTAATTGTTAAGTTCAGGCGTTTGGTAAGAGATTTATCAAAACAACTAAGTAAGAAAGTTGATTTCATAGCAGAAGGAACTGATACTGAACTAGATAAAAATATTATATCTGCCATTTCCGATCCAATTATGCATATCATAAGAAATTGTATGGACCACGGAATTGAACCCACAGAAATACGGACAAAAAGCAATAAACCGGAAATTGGCACCATAAAATTATCATCTTACCAGTCGGGTTCACTAATAATCATTAGTATTAAAGATGATGGTGCAGGAATTGATGAAGAAGTACTAACAAAAAAAGCCATTGAAAAGAAGATAATAAAAAGTGCTAAAGGACTAACAAAACAGGATATACTGAATTTGATTATGCATCCAGGATTTTCAACCAGCGAAAATGTTAGTGATGTTTCAGGTCGTGGAGTTGGAATGGATGTTGTAAAAAAGAATGTGGAAAGTCTTAGGGGAGATATTGAAATAAAGAGCGAGAAAGGCAAAGGGACGGAAATTATTATAAAACTCCCATTAAGTTTATCAATTATTGACGGACTGCTTACGGGTGTAAACGGCTCTTATTACCTATTCCCGCTCTCATCAGTAAAAAAAATATTTAGTATTGATAATAAGCAGATGGATTCTTCTTATAAGAATTTAATTCAGGTTGAAGGAAAACAATATCCATTTATAAGTCTGCCCAATGAGTTTAACAAAGCAAATAATTATAAAGGCATAAAAAGTATGTTACTTGTCGACTACAAAGACCATGAAGTGGGTATAATAGTTGACGAAGTATTCTCTGAATATCAGGCAGTTTTAAAACCATTGGATAAATTATTAAAGAAAAGTGATATCTTTTCAGGTGCATCCATTCTAGGCGATGGTAAACTGGCAATGGTAATAGATGTGCATATACTCATTAATTATTTCAGCAATTAATAAATTAGTAATGAAAGAACAAGAAGGCCAAATAATATCATTTTTAAGTTTTAAATTAGGTAAGGAAGTGTTCGCCACAAATGTGAATATTACAAATAAAATACTTCAGTTACCTGAAATTACGAAAGTTCCACACGCTCATAATGATATGGTTGGAATTATAAACCACCACGGCAATGTTTTGCCTGTATTCGATTTGAGTGGCAAACTGGATTCCAAACAAAAAGATTATCAAAAAAATACCTGCGTAATAATATTGTCGGGCAGCGAGGATAATGAAAGTTCTCAATTCGGATTAATTGTAGATGAAGTACTTAGTGTAGATGAAATCTCAGAATCAGATATTTTACCGCCTCCAAACCTTGGAAGTTCTAAAAAACTAAGTAATATCAAAGGAATCTTTAAAAAGGCGGAAGAGTTTATAATGATACTCAATGTTGAAGAAATTTTTAAACAGATAAACAACTAGAAACAAATTTAAATTATATAAAAATGAAAAATCTTTCCATTACAACCAAACTTATAATCTTTGTTTCCATACTTGGAATTGTTTGTGTAATAGCAATAGGATATATCTCAATAACTGCAGCAAATAAGGTGTTATATAACACGGCGGTTAATCAGATAGAATCGATGGAGTTAAGTAAAAAACAACAGGTTGAAAGTTATATTAACAGGGGTAAAAAGTCGGTGGAAGTTTTAAAAATGTTTCCCAATATCAGGAATATTTTAACAAATGCTGATAAAGGTAGGAAATTGAATGACTCTCCTGAAACCACAAACGCCATCAATACATTTGCAATGGCTAACAATTTGGATAACATAATTTTACTTGATATTAAAAATGCAGGTGTCATTGTTAATTTAAGCAATTCTCATCTTAATTCTGATGTTGTTGCTGAAAGCAAAAGCATAATATCGAAGTTATGGAAAGAGTGTATGCTTACAAACAGAGTTATTGTTACCGACATGGTTGAAAATGCAAACCTGAAACCCTCAATGTTTATAGGCTCAAGAGTTGAAGATGATGGTAAAATTATTGGCGTTTTGATAGCTTCAATCGACATAAAGCCCATTACTGACATTATGGTTAATGACGGTACAATTAATAAGACTGCGGTATCTTTTATAGTTGGCAGCGATAATCTACTTCGTACAAATAGCACTAACAGCAAATCACCTACTATTCTTAATACAAAAGAGATTTCTACCGCTACCAAAAAAGCATTTGAAGGATATAAGGGAACCGAATTAATAAAAAACTACAGTGGTAAAGAAGTTATGAGTTCCTACAATAAACTTGATATTGAAGGTCTTAATTGGGCGTTAATTACGGAAGTAGATAGTGATGATATTTTTTCAGGAAGAAATTCACTGGTAAACGCCATCCTGATTGTATCAATAATTGTTTTAATTGTGATGTTCCCCTCCTTATACCTTATTGGCAGAGTGATGATTAAGCCACTAAGGAAGGAAATTGATTATGCAAGAGAAATAGCAGAAGGCAATCTGGAAGCAAAACTTGATATCGATCAAAAAGATGAAATAGGAGTTCTCGCCGAATCACTAAGGCAAATGGTTGAAAGAACAAAGGCAGTTATTGTTAGTGTTATTAATGCGGGTAATAATCTTGCCGATGCAAGTTTTCAACTTAGTGGTGCTTCACAGGATATTTCTATAGGTGCTTCCCAGCAGGCATCTTCCATAGAAGAAATTTCTGCTTCAATAGAAGAAATGACTTCCAATATTGAGCAAAATGCTGATAACGCAAAGAAAACAGAAGAGATAACTAAAAATGTAAATACCAAAGTAGTTGATGGAAGTGCAATTATTCTTTCATCGGTGGAGGCTATGGAAAAAATTGCCGACAAGATTTCAATTATCAGCGACATTGCATTCCAAACAAATATTTTAGCCTTAAATGCATCTGTGGAGGCAGCAAGAGCAGGAGAATACGGAAAGGGATTTGGAGTTGTAGCATCTGAAGTTGGTAAACTTGCCGAAAAAACGAAAGCCGCTGCATCGGAAATAAATGAAATTAGCAGGTCGAGTGTTGAAATAGCAGAAAAGACTAAAAATATTATGAACGACCTGGTACCTAGTATTAAAAATTCATCAATGCTGGTACAGGAAATTTCAGCAGCAAGCAAGGAACAAAGAGATGCCTCCGATCAGATAAACAATGCAATTCAGTTGTTAAACGACATTTCCCAGCAAAATGCAGCATCTTCTGAAGAAATGGCTACAAATAGCGAGGAACTATCAGGTCAGGCAGAGCAACTTCTGAATGTGATTGCACATTTTAAAGTGGAAAATAATGTAAGTGGTAATTTTGATTTTAATAAAAGTAAGCGGAAGTTAATTGGAGAGAAAAAATCTTTTGATAGTAAAAGAGAATCCAGATCCACAAATAAAGGTATCAACATAAATTTATCGGGTGAAAAAGACGATTTAGACGATGGTTTTGAAAGGTTTTAATATATCATAATGATAAAAAACGATCCATACGGCGATTTGTCTGACAAAGACTTCAAACAGATAAGTGATTATATATATGATAATTACGGCATCTTACTCTATCCTAAAAAGAAGTTGTTAGTTAAGTCGCGACTTCAAAAAAGGATTAAAAAGTTAAATCTTAATACTTACTCTGAATATTGCAAATACCTTTTAAATAATGAGGATGAGTCGGTTGAAATGATCGACAGAATATCAACAAATAAAACTGATTTTTTTCGGGAAGTAAGTCATTTTCACTATTTGAGAGAAGAAATTTTAAAAGGATATTTTCAGGATATTAATACAAATGGATTAAAAATATGGAGTGCTGCATGCTCCTCGGGTCAAGAGCCATATAGTTTGGCAATGATGCTTGAGGATATTTCAAACACAAAGAAATTCAATTTCGAAATTATGGCTTCCGATATTAGTATTAGCATGTTGAAAACAGCAAAAACTGCCATTTAT
Source organism: Marinilabiliales bacterium (assembly GCA_002869365.1). GTDB lineage: Bacteria > Bacteroidota > Bacteroidia > Bacteroidales > F082 > BM524. The sequence goes on from PKTA01000080.1 coordinate 28,484, forward strand.
CCTTTTGCATTAATTAATCAGATTCCTGATAACTACATTAGAAAATATCTGTTAAAAAGCAAGGACAACTCAAAAGCTCAGTTCAGGATAGCCCCTGAAATAATGTCGAAAACTAAGTTTTTCTTTCATAACCTTTTGGCTGACAAAGTAAAATATCCTTATAATTTTGATGTGATTTTCTGTAGAAACACTTTAATATATTTTGATAGAGAAACGCAAGCCAAGGTAATTAGCAAACTACTTAACAAATTAAATAACAATGGCTTACTGTTTTTAGGACATTCTGAATCACTTATAAATATGAATCTTAATCTGGAAGTTGTATACCCTTCTGTTTACAAAAAAAATTATAAATAATTATCATGAGTGCACCTGAGATTATAAAATTAAAGCAGCAAATCGAGGAGTTAATATCTGATAATAAGAAATTAAATTCCAAGCTTGAAGAATCAGAAATGATGAAAACTCATTTCATAAGTAATGTTATGAACGAGATATACAATCCTTTTGCTTCAATAATATCGATGGCTGAAAACATAAAAACTCTTAAGGAGGATAATTTACATAAGGCCAATGATATGGCTAAAATAATTGTAGATGAAGCACAAAAACTCGACTTTCAACTTAAAAATCTGTTTGCAGCAGCCAGGCTGGAAGCAGGAGTTGAAGATCTTGAGTATGTAAATACAGATTTAAGCCATATTGTTGATCCGATTTTACATAAACTAAAGAATGAAATCGATATACGCGATTTGTCCATTGATTACACCTGTGATTTTGGAGAAAATAGTTTTTTCCACACCGATAAAAATAAATTAATATTAATTGTTGAGAATTTAGTTAGCAATGCCGTTAAGTTCAGCAAGGACAATGGAAAAGTAGGAATATCCATATTCAAAGGAGAAAATACCATAGAAATAAAAGTCACTAATACACCTCCAAAAGGTCTAAAAATAAATGTGGATGAGGCCTTCGACAGGTTTAAACGTGGCGATTCTACAATTAATTCTGTTAGAGGTGGCAATGGGCTGGGTTTATCAATAGTTAAAGAATATGTTGATCTGCTAAATGGTGATCTTTCAATTGATCAGAATGGTAAACTAAACATTACTATATATATTCCAGAACAAATAAAGGATATAAATTCAGAAGATGATATATTAACCGAAGAAGAGTTTTTTTAGGATGAGTGAAGCAATTAAATTTTTCTTACTTCCCGGTGCTATAAAAGTTTCAAAGCATCCAATGGAAATTACCACCTTACTTGGTTCTTGTGTTGCTGTATGTTTGTGGGACAAGGAACTACATTATGGTGGTATTAATCATTATTTGATGCCATTTTGGAATGGAAACGGGCTGGCATCTCCAAAGTATGGAAATATTGCAATTGAAAGGCTAATAAATAATATGATGTTGATGGGATGTCAACAAAAAAATATAATAGCAAAAGTTTTCGGTGGTGCATCGGTATTAAATTCTTCAGAAAACTCATTTGCCATAGGGGCAAGAAATATAAAATTTCAAGAGGATGAATTAAAAAACTACGGTATAAAAACTATAGCCAGTAGCCTTGGGGGAGTTTTAGGCCGTAAAATTCTTTTTAATACCGAAACCGGATTGATAAAAATGAAATATATTAAACAGCAAGGGTAAATACTAAAGACACTAAATAAAGACATGGAAAAAATTAAAGTTTTGGTTGTTGATGATTCGGCCTTAGTAAGGCAAAGTTTAAGCAGAATTATTCAGGAATCCTCTAATTTGGAACTCATTGCAACTGCCGCCGATCCATATTTTGCTGTAGCCAAAATGAAAGACCAAAAACCCGATGTAATTACTCTGGACATTCAGATGCCTAAAATGGACGGACTTACTTTCCTTAAAAAAATTATGGCACAGCATCCTATTCCTGTGGTTATTATATCCAGTATTGCTAAAAAGGATAGTGAAATAGCATTAGAAGCCTATCGGTTGGGAGCCTCAGAAGTAATAGAAAAACCAAACTTTACCGATGATAGTATTTATAATTATTGGAAAACAAGGTTTAACGATGCAATAATTGCAGCTTCCAAATCTAATCTGTCTAAAATACGCAGTTACAAACATCTACAAATTGAAAACAAAGTAAATACAGATATTGTTCAACAACGGATACCCAGCAAAAGTGACAGATTGATATTAATGGGATCCTCAGCAGGAGGAACAGAAGTAATAAATACAATACTTGCGAATTTGCCAGCAAATACTGCTCCCATAGCAATAGTACAACATATGCCTGAAAACTTCACAAAGTCGTATTCCGAAAGGCTTGATAAAAATAGTTTAATAAATGTAAGTGAAGCAAAATCAGGAGATAAACTGAATCATGGAACTGCTTTTATTGCCCCTGGAAATATGCATCTTTTGGTAAGAAACAAACCTGCTGGATTATTCCTGGCTCTTGATGATGGTGAAAAACTGAATAGGCACAAACCCTCGGTGGATGTATTATTTGAATCCGCATCTCAGTTAAGCGGAAAAAAAATTATGGCAATAATCCTTTCAGGCATGGGCAACGATGGTACTAATTCCATGATGAAATTAAAAGAAAAGGGAGCTATTACTATTGCTCAAAATGAGGAAACCAGCATAATATATGGGATGCCAAGAGAGGCGTTTTTGTCGGGAGCCGCCGACTATTCCTTGTCGATAAAGGAAATTATAGAAAAAATTAAAGATTTCTCTGTTAAATAATAATACCTATATTTGAAAATCTCTGTTTGATAGATTATGAAAAAAGAAGATGCGCCAAGAGTTTTAATAGTTGACGATTCAAAATCAAGTTTACTTCATATGAAGCAAATCCTTGTTAACAAGGAGAATTATCAGGTGGCAACTGCCGAGAATGGTGTAAGTGCAATAAAAAAAGCCAAAGCACAGAAACTTGATTTGATCCTTCTTGATGTTGTTATGCCCGACATTTCAGGATTCGAAGTTTGCCGAAAACTCAAAGAGATGCCACAAACTGCGGATGTTCCTATTATTTTCCTTACTTCTCTAACAGAAAACAAAAGTATTATAGAAGGTTTTAATGCAGGTGCTGTAGATTATGTAAGAAAACCATTTGTTGAAGAGGAACTAATAGCAAGAGTAAAAGTTCATATCGAACTTAAAAAAATACAAAACCAATTACGCAAGGCAAAGGAAGATGCTGAAATGGCTACTAATGCTAAATCGATGTTTTTGGCAAATATGTCGCATGAAATAAGAACACCTATGAATGGTGTAATCGGCATGGTTGAAGCTTTAAAAAGCACTCCTTTAAACGAAGACCAAAAGGAATACCTGGAGATAGTTGAAATTTCTTCTGAGAATTTACTCTCTGTAATCAATGATATTTTAGACTTCTCGAAAGTTGAAGCAGGGCAAATAGAATTCGAAAATGTAACATTTAACTTAGCCGATTGTTTAGAAGAAGTTGTTAAACTATTAAACTTTAAAGCTGAAGAAAAGCATCTTTATCTGAATTTAAAGCATGATGATTCAATACCTTACTATTTAATTGGTGATCCTTTACGGATAAAACAAATATTGATAAATCTGGTAAATAATGCAGTAAAGTTCACAAATGAGGGAGGCATTGAAATAGAGAGCAAACTCCTTACCATAAAGGACGATATTGCAGAAATAAAATTCTCTGTTAAGGATACCGGGATTGGAATTTCCAAGGAAGGAAAGTCGAAGCTTTTCAAATCATTTTCACAGGCCGATGCATCTACCACCCGTAAGTACGGAGGAACAGGGCTTGGACTGGCAATTTCTAAAAGCCTGAGCAAAATGATGAGTTGTAATATAGGCGTAGATAGTGAAGAAGGGGATGGTTCTACATTCTGGTTTACTGCAAAATTATTCATCACAGATGAAGAATCCCTGAAAACAGGATTTACAAATCAGAAGGAGAGTGTAACTATTAATCAACTCAAAGTTTTGGTTGCTGAAGACAATGTAATTAATCAAAGGGTAGCAACTTTTAACCTAGAGAAATTAGGGATAGAAGTTGACATTGCCAATGATGGTAAAGAGGCCTTGGAAATGTTTAAAAAAAGGGATTACCATATTGTTTTTATGGACATTCAAATGCCTGTAATGGACGGTTTGGAATCTACCAGGAAGATCAGAGCTTTTGAAAGAGATTCAGATTCCACATGTAAAACACCCATAATTGCAATGACTGCTAATACATTAAAAGGCGATAAGGAAAATTTCATGAAATCCGGCTTTACCGACTACATCAGTAAGCCATTCAAGTCCAGCGAGTTAACTCTACTAATTAATAAGGTCGCAAAAAAAGTTTAAAAAACTCTCAAATTTCTTTTTCATTTCAAATTTTTATTACATTTGCACCCTCAAAACGGGGTATGGCCCGTGCCGGTTTATGCGTCCTGACTGCAACGTCAGGGAGACCGCAGGAACAGGAGAAACCATACAAACACGGGGTATGGCCCAGTCCGGTTAAGGCGCCTGCTTTGGGAGCAGGAGACCGCAGGTTCGAATCCTGCTACCCCGACACTGATACAGAGAGAGTTACAATAGATTGTGACTCTCTTTTTTTTGTATTTTTTTTATTACAAGAATTCGATGAGAAATTTAATGACAAAGCCGGTTAGGCTTCCCGACATTTTTTTCATTTTTTTCATATCCAGATA
>PKTA01000201.1 GCA_002869365.1 Marinilabiliales bacterium
GAGTTATGAGTGTAGAGTTATGAGTGTAGAGTTATGAGTGTAGAGTTATGAGTGTTGAGTTTTTTTATTCTAAATTGCTTAATCTCTATCTCTATCTCTATCTTAACCTTAGCCTAAACCTCAACCTCTGCTTTAAGTTCAACAACTTTCTTTTCTGGAACAAATGTATTTTCAATTTCAGAGTTCAATGAGTTTAATACGCTTTGATTTGTACTAAGTTGTTTTAGTATATCCTCTTTGGTTTCAGTAAATTTATCTTTCACATTTGAAAACAGTTCATTATAATAGTTGATACCATTTTGAAGATTTTCAGAAAAAGTTAAAAGATATTTTTCCTGTTTTTGTGTCATCTCATCTTTGGTATCTTCATATTTGTTTTTTAAGTAATCGATATAAATTTTCAATTCCTTAATAAACATATTTGGTCTGTCGTTTCTGCTAATAACATTTGTACGTCCATAAATATGGTCAACCAATTCTTTTAGATTCATCTTTTTGGAGAAGTATGCAAGATTTGGGCTGGGACAAATAGAAACACCGGAACCCTCTTTATCTGTTTCAATATTGTTTGCAATAAGTGCGGAGGTTCCTAGTCCCACACAAATACATCCCTTATCGACTATTTGCCTGAATTTTCTAAAATAATCTTTTGCTGTTACGCCACTTTCATCAAGTTGCTGTAATTTCTTTTTTTGATATGCTGAAGAGGCTGTACACAATCCCCTTTCATGGAATTCATTATTGAGTGCTACATATCTTTTAGGGCAGTTGCTACCCGGTTTACCTTCATTTATTAAAGTAAGTTTTTCAAGATCTTTGGTATTACCTCTTAAACTGTTAAAGGGCACACCTAAAGGCGAAATATTGCTTAGATATAAATCATCCTCCTTGGCATCAATAAGTCTGTCTATTGTTGGTTCATCAACAGATGTTGCTTCGGGAACCAATAAAAATGGAGTTCCCCAACCAACAGAATCAATTTCATAATGTTCAAGTAAAAAGTCATGTTCTTCTGCTGTACCTACGCCTCCTTGAGCAGTAATTTTCAAGGGGAGTTCTTCTTTTGGAACGGTTCTGTTCTTGCTTTCCAGGGCTTTAACAAGTATCTGATTAACAGATTCTATTAACTCTTTCCTATTTTTTTTGAATTCTTCCAATATTGGACCCATCAGAAAACCATCAGTTGCAAAGGCATGTCCTCCGCAATTTAATCCTGATTCAATACGGTATTCAGAAACCCACAAACCTTTTTTTGCGAAAAATTTACCTTGTATTAATGCTGAGCGATAATCACTAACTTTTAAAACAATTTTCTTTTTGATATTTCCATTTTCATCAGGAAAAAAGTCATCGAAATTTTCAATATAAGAATATAAACGCGGGTTCATCCCCGCCGACAGGATTATAGATGAGCAAAGATTACTATTTGCATAACCTCTTAAGGCTGCATGTGCATCATTATATTCAACAGGTAGTTTCTCGCCTTTGCTATAGTTATCTTTGTCAACTTTTGTCATTATGTTAACATCTATACTACCCTGACTTAGGTTTTCTTTTAACCAGGATCTTATATCATGTAAATTGAAATATCTCTCAGTTAAAGTGTTGAATTCCTTTTTGAGGGTTGACGAATCCGGTAATGAATTAAAATATTCCACTAATTCATTTTTCTTACTTAATGTGGCGGTTTTAAATTCTTCGAATTTTTTATCAACCTGTTCGTTGATGAAATTTAAATAAGTTGTTATCCTTTTTGCCCGAAAGTCATCAATCTTATCACTTATTTCCTGAAAAGGAATTTCTAATCTTTCGCTATACGACTTTCTTATTTTTTCAAGAAGTGCATCATCAACAAGCGATATTACAGAATCAATACCATAATGAGAAACCTTTAACGGAGTATCTATTGTATAACCAATTCCCATAACGGGTATGTGGAAACTATGACTTTTCTGCATTTCGAAATCTTTTATAACCATATTTTAAATTGTTCTTTATTGAGCATTTGTAACTATCAAAGGTTGCAACTCAGGACAACAAATAATATTTGGTAAAAATACTCAAGAAAAAGCGAAATAAAAGGCTGCATGCATAACAGTTTTATTTTTAATGATTTTATTATTGTTAATAATTTGTAAAACTGACTGTTTAAAGTCTTTTATGAAGGATTAATAAGGTTTATTGAGAGAAAAATTACTTTTATAAAAATCATTAAAATGCAAAAGACACCATTTAGTATTAACTTCCTTTTGTACCTTTGTTCAAATTATTTTAGGTTTATTAATTTACTAATTAAACTATGCCAAAAAACAACGACTATACTCTAAACGGTACAGAACACGATAATAATTTAAAATATTTACAATTACTTTCAGAAAAATTCCCAACAATACAAAAGGCTAGTACAGAGGTTATTAACCTTTCCGCCATATTAAATTTACCAAAAGGTACCGAGCATTTTTTAACTGATATTCATGGCGAATATGAAACATTTTCTCATGTTTTAGCAAATGCATCAGGGGTTGTGAAAAGAAAAATTGAAGATGTGTTTGGCAAGACTTTACGCAAAAAAGAGAAGAATCTACTGGCATCTTTGATTTATTACCCAAAGGAAAAGTTGGAACTTGTTTTGAAACATGAAGACGATTCCACAGAGTGGTTTGCTATTACTTTACAGCGACTAATAAAAGTGGCCAGAGCTGCTGCATCAAAATATACACGGTCGAAAGTTCGAAAGGCAATGCCAGACGATTTTGCCTATATTATCGATGAACTTTTAAATGAAAGTGGAGAAGATAAAGAGGATTACTTTGAAGGGATTATAAATACCATTATCACCATCGACAGAGCTGAGGCTTTTATTATAGCAATTTGTAATTTTATTCAACGATTATTAATCGACAGGCTACATATTATAGGTGATATTTTTGATAGAGGCCCCAGCGCTGAAAAGGTTATGGATCGTTTGATTGACCATCATTCGGTTGATATACAATGGGGAAATCATGACATAATTTGGATGGGTGCTGCATCTGGAAGTTTGGCTGCCATTGCAAATGTGTTGCGAATTTCATTAAGGTATAATAATTTAGATACTATTGAAGATGCTTATGGAATAACCTTAATGCCGCTTGCAACTTTTGCCATTAAAAATTACAAAAACGATCCTTGCAATTGCTTCGTTCCTAAAGCGAAAACAGATATTGGCCAATTCGAGTTGATTAAACAAATGCATAAGGCTATCAGCATTATTCAGTTTAAACTGGAAGGTCAAATTATTAAAGAAAACCCTAACTTTAAAATGGACGACAGATTGCTTCTGGATAAAATTGATTATAAAAAGGGCATAATAACTATTGATGGTGAGAAATATGATTTGATAGATAAATATTTTCCAACTGTTGATTCTGAAAATCCTTATAAATTAACAAAAGAGGAAAACGAACTTATGGATAAGTTGGGGTCGAGTTTTAAAAACAGCCGCCGACTTCAGCATCATATTGAATTTTTATTTGCAAATGGAAGTATGTATTTAAACTATAATTCAAATTTATTATATCATGGTTGTGTTCCTATGAATGAGGATGGTAGTTTTCAATCTATGGAAATAAATGGCAAGGAATATTCAGGAAGAGAACTTTGCAAGCGTTTCGACCGGGCTGTAAGAAGTGGATATCAAAACCGATTTAAAAAGAAAAGTGAAAATCCATACCAGGATTATAGTTGGTATTTGTGGTGTGGGCCCGTTTCTCCCTTGTTTGGCAAGCAGAAAATGACAACTTTTGAAAGGTATTTTATTGATGATAAAAATGTCCAAAAGGAGGAAAAGAATCCTTATTACAGTTATGCCTATGAAAGTGAAGAAGCATGTGAAAAAATACTTAAAGAGTTTAATCTTGACCCTAAGACCTCACATATAGTAAACGGTCATGTTCCAGTAAAGGTTAAGAAAGGAGAAAGTCCTATTAAAGCAAATGGAAAACTCTTCGTTATTGATGGTGGTATGTCGATACCATATCAAAAGGTTACAGGAGTTTCGGGTTATACTTTGATTTTTAACTCTTATGGTTTAGTTTTGGTGGAGCATAAAGAATTTGGTTCGAAACAGGAAGCCATAGAAAATGAGAAAGATATTATATCAGATAGGATATTTATTGAACGTAATGCAAAAAGGAAAAGGGTAAGTCATACAGATATAGGTATAGAGATAAAATCGCAAATAGATGATTTGAAGAGTTTGCTTACTGCCTATCGTGAAGGACTAATTAAAGAGAGGATTTAAAAAAGTATTATATGATAAGGGTTTTTAAATTCGGAGGTGCCCTGATGCAAGATGCTGAGGGGGTACGGAAAGTTAGTGATATTATAGAAGAATATTCGTGCGAGCCTCTGGTTATTGTTGTTTCTGCCTTGGGTAAAACAACAAATGCGCTGGAGAATTTACTCAATATTGCTTTGAAGGATAAAACATCAGATGAAACTAAAAATGCTTTTTTTAAACTAAAGCAATATCATTTATCAATATTAAATGAACTTTGTCCTGATAATCCGGAAAATATTAAACTTGATAATTTATTTATCGAATTGTGGGATGCTCTAAATGAAGATTATCAGGATAATTATTTTGCCTATGATCAAATAGTTAGTTTTGGTGAAAGATTATCTAGTTTCATAGTTTATAATTATTTAAAAACGAAGGAAATAGCAATAAAAACTGTTGATGCTACAGAAATAATTGTAACTAACAATAGTTTTACTGATGCAACTGTTAACTGGAAAATGACAACTAAAACCATAGAGGCAAAAGTTGTTCCCTCAATTGAATCGGGCCTGGTTGTTATTACTCAGGGTTTTATTGCTTCGGATGATAGAGGTTATTATACAACCCTTGGTCGTGAGGGATCGGATTTTACTGCTGCCATTATTGCAAATATTATTGATGCTAATGAAATTACAATATGGAAAGACGTTCCAGGTTTAATGAATGCTGACCCAAAACGTTTTGCGGAGACTTTTAAACTTAAAAATATTTCATATCATGAGGCTATAGAACTGGCATTTTATGGCGCTTCTGTTATTCATCCAAAAACAATACAACCACTAAAAGAAAAAGGAATCCCTCTTTTTGTAAGGTCATTTTATAATCCACAATCATCGCCTTCAGTAATTTCATCAGATAGTTCTTCAGATGAAAAGGAACATAAAATTATTCTTAAGGACAATCAGGTTTTGTTAAGTATTACTTCAAAAAATCTGGATTTTATTTCAGAAGAAAACCTGACAATTATTTTTAAGGCATTGAGTAAACATAAAATTCATGTTAACCTCATGCAAAACTCGGCCGTAAGTTTTTCGGTATGTTTTAATTATAATGAAGATAAGTTGAATTCATTGCTTAAAGATTTGGATAGTCAGTTTAATATTAGGTATAACACTGATTTACAATTGTTAACCATCCGCCATTATAATGATGACTTAATTAAAAAACAAATATTGGGTAAAAGTATTTTTCTTGAGCAAAAGAGCAGATCTACGGTCCAGTTGCTTGTAAGATAGGATAGCCTAAACATTGTTTTTCGTATCCAATCTCTTCCTCTGGAAGATTTTAGTTGTTTTTCTCTAATCATTGCATCATTCTTTAAATCAAAGAACTCAACGTGAATGACTATCC
>PKTA01000076.1 GCA_002869365.1 Marinilabiliales bacterium
GTAAAGTACGTAAACGGCAAACATATGTATTAGGTTTAGGGTAAAAAAAAAGCCGGCATTAAGCCGGCTGTTGTAGCGGGGGCCAGATTCGAACTGACGACCTACGGGTTATGAGCCCGCCGAGCTACCACTGCTCCACCCCGCAATATATTTTTAATATCTTTAATCAATTTTCAAGGGTCAGATTAGAACTTACGTCCGTCAGCCGACGGATATGAGCCCGCCGAGTTATTCCGAATTCTCGGAACTCCACCCCGATATATTTTGCGATCACATTATGTTTGAAGAACTATTCACAACATTTGATTAATCAGTGTTTTTAAACAAACGCATTAATCAAATTTTGCGGGTGCAAAGATATATTTTGTTTCTTTGCAAAGCAAATATTATTAAATTTATTTTAGTGCATAAAGCAGGATTCGTCAATATTATCGGTTATCCCAATGTTGGGAAGTCAACATTAATGAATGCATTGGTAGGGCAGAAGTTATCTATAATTACTTCTAAAGCCCAGACAACCAGGCATCGAATTATGGGAATTGTAAATTCCGATGACTTTCAAATTGTTTATTCCGACACTCCTGGCATAGTTAAAAACCCGTCTTATAAGATGCATGAATATATGAATTCATATATTGAAACTGCATTAATTGACGCCGATATCATATTGTTGGTGGTTGAAATGGGTCAGGAATTCGAACAACAGGAGGTTATTGATAAGATATCACAGGCCAAAATACCTGTAATTGTGGTAATAAATAAAATTGATTTGTCGAATCAGGAGGCAGTAGTGGAGCAGATTGAAAACTGGAAAACTGCTTTAAATGCTGCAGAAGTAATTCCGGTTTCGGCATTGGAAAATTTTAACGTAGAAAGTGTTTTTAATAGCATACTTGATAAATTACCCGAAAGCCCACCATATTTCTCGAAAGAAGAGTTTACCGACAGGTCGATGAGGTTTTTTGTTTCAGAAATGATAAGAGAAAAGATTCTTATCAACTACAAAAAAGAAATCCCATATTCTGTTGAAGTAACCGTTGATGAATATAAAGAAGATACTAAACTAATAAAAATATCTGCACATATTTATACTGCCCGTGAAACGCAAAAGGCAATAATCCTTGGTCATCAGGGGAAAGCCATTAAAAAAGTTGGAACTCAGGCAAGAAAAGATATAGAAGATTTCGTTGGAAAAAAAGTTTTTCTCGAACTTACCGTTAAAACTACAAAAGACTGGCGCGATAGTGAGAATTCGCTAAAGCGTTTTGGTTACGGTCAATAAATATACATAAAACTATGAGCAATACATTAGCAATTGTTGGGAGACCCAATGTTGGTAAATCATCCCTATTTAACAGGTTAACAAAAACCCAGGAGGCAATTGTTGAATCTATGAGTGGAGTTACAAGAGACAGAATTTACGGGAAAAGCGATTGGAACGGATATGAATTTTCGGTAATCGATACCGGAGGATATGTTCATGGTTCCGATGATACTTTCGAAGAAGAAATTAGAAAACAGGTGCTATATGCAATTGAAGAATCCGATGCAATAGTTTTTCTTGTTGATATAAGGGAAGGAGTAAGCCCTCTTGACAGAGAGGTTGCAAATTTATTACGAAAGTCTAATAAAAAGGTTTTCCTTTCAGCAAATAAGGCTGATGTGCCTAATGTTGCTGACCTTGCCGGTGAGTTTTACTCTTTAGGATTAGGTGAGGTTTTTGCTATTTCAGCAATGACTGGAACCGGAACCGGTGATTTACTTGACAGGGTAGTAGAAACTTTTAAGGAAAAGACTGATGATGAAGAAATTGACCTGCCTAAAATTGCTGTTATTGGCCGACCAAACGTTGGAAAATCTTCTCTAATAAATACTTTATTAGGTGATCAAAGAAATATAGTTACACCAATTGCAGGTACCACCCGCGATTCAGTATATACACGTTATAAAGGTTTTGGCCACGATTTTATGTTGGTGGATACAGCAGGGCTAAGGAAAAAGGGTAAAGTGTATGAAAATATTGAATTTTACTCTACTTTAAGAACAATAAGGGCTATTGAAAAATCAGATGTTTGTATCATTATGATTGATGCTCAAACTGGTATAGAAAAACAGGACATTAATATTTTTAATCTTGCTCAAAAAAACGGTAAAGGAATTGTAATTGTTGTAAATAAATGGGATTTAGTTGAAAAAGAGACTAATACACATTTAGAATTTGAAAATCATATCCGTGAGCGTATTGCTCCTTTTAGAGATGTAGATATTGTATTTACTTCTGTTTTAACAAAACAAAGAATTTTTAAAGCCCTTGAATTGGCAAAGGATGTTTACGAAAAGCGTTCCAAAAAGGTAAGCACTTCAAAACTTAATGAATTACTATTGCCTATTATCGAAAACACACCACCACCAGCTGCCTCCAGGGGAAGGTATATAAAGATTAAGTATATAACTCAGTTGAAAACTGAAAGGACCCAGTTTGTATTTTTCTGCAACCTTCCCGATGATGTAAAGGATTCTTATAAAAGGTTTCTGGAAAATACAATTAGAGAAAATTATGATTTTAGGGGGGTGCCAATACATTTATATTTCCGTAAAAAATGAGAATTGACAAATGGCTTTGGGCTGTCCGCCTTTTTAAAACAAGAACTCAGGCAGGGGAAGCCTGTAAAGGCGGAAAAGTAAAAATACAGGGGCTAAATGTAAAGCCTTCCAGGGAAATTAAGGAAGGTGATATTGTAGAAATTCAGCAAAAGCACATTAAGAAAACTGTAAAAGTATTGCAGTTGGTAAAAAACAGGGTGGGCCCAAAACTGGTTGATGATTTAGTTAAAGATTTAACTCCAGCCGAAGAATATGAAAGATACGACATGATTAAGTTGTTAAATCAGGAAAAGAGAAATAGGGGAGAAGGCAGGCCAACAAAGCGCGACAGAAGAGATATCGATAAATTAAAAAATATCTGATAATAATAATTTCGTCTTACCTTTTGTAGTAATTTTGAACAAATATCTAAAAATAATCATATTATAATTATCAAATTTATTGTTAATGCATTGAACACAGTTTAGCAATTGGATTTTGATGATTTCCTTCAGAAAAAATATATATAGGATGAATAATTTATTAAAAATTTCAAGTATTATTTTACTTGTTTTTATTCTTGGCAATTCTTGCGAAAGAGGAACGGAAGTTTCAAAAAGCAAATCTTTAAGTATAGCATTTTATAATGTTGAAAATCTATTTGATACCATTGATGACCCTAATATTTCTGATGAAAAATATACACCGGAAAGCGAATTCAACTGGAACCTCGAAAAGTATTCTCATAAGCTAAATCAACTATCGAAAGTTATAAGTTCAATTGATACGCTAAATGGTTTCCCGGCCATTATTGGACTTTGTGAAGTAGAAAACCTTAACACAGTTAAAGACTTGGTTGCCAATTCTTTATTGAAAAAGGCGAATTATAAAATAATTCATAAAGATAGCCCGGATGAGAGAGGTATAGATGTTACCATGCTATATCAGAGGGAATATTATACACCACTTGAAAATTCATTTATATATGTTAACCTTCCTGATTCAGGTAATACAACAAGGGATATTTTATATTCCAAGGGGATTTTGGCCGGAGCTGATACGGTTCATATATTTTTCAATCATTGGGTTTCCAGATGGGATGGTCAGGAGAAAACAGAACCTTTGCGGATTTTTATTGCAAAAATGCTTAAGCATACTACAGATTCAATCATGCAGCAAAACCCTAATGCATTAATTATTATGGCAGGTGATTTGAATGATAACCCTACTGATAAAAGTGTTATTGATTTCCTTGCTGCACATAAACCTGAGAAATCTGTAAATAATGGTGAGCTATATAACCTTGCACTTTCGAAATATGAAAATGGGGAGGGATCGATTTACTATAAAGGTTGGAGTATGTTCGATCAGTTCATAGTTTCATCACCCCTTCTAAATAAAGAGAATAAAGTGCATTTAACTGCAAATTCGCAAAATGTAGTAAAATACGATTGGATGTTATTTACTCCAAAAAATGGTGAGGCACGACCAAACCGCACAGCAGCAAAAAACTATTATGGTGGATTTAGTGATCACCTACCTGTGATGATTTACTTAAATGTAAAGGAATAAATTTATAAAATTTATTTATCGAAGTTTTCTTCTTTAACTAGTTTTCCTTCATTATTGTAGAATTTCCAGTTTCCGGATTTTGATCCGTTAGTATATTCTCCTAAATAATAAATTTTACCATTGGGATGGTAAGTTGTGGTAACTCCATTGCGTTGACCATTTGTAAAATTTCCTTCACTCCAAAGAACTCCATTACGACGATAAGATTTCCATAAGCCTTCGCGTTTACCATCTTTCAACTTACCTTCTTTTAGCAGAGCGCCATCTTCGTAGTATTCTTTTTCAGAAACAGCAATAAGTTTTTCTCCTCTAACTTCAAATGTTTTTACAACCTTTGGATTGCCATTTGTATATGAAGTTATTACGTGATCTCCATCTGGTTCTTGTTTTACTTCTTTCTTCAATTCATCACTTGAACTTGCAGCATCGGTCTTGTCGTTCGCGCATGAAGCCATTAAAAGCAGGCTTAAAGCGATCATCAATAATTTCTTCATTTTACTATGTTTATTCATGATTAAATAATAATCTTTTTCCTTTTATATTTTCATTAAACACCCCACTATCATAAACTAAATTCCCGTTTACCAGGGTTTTAACAACTTTTGAATTAAATGTTTCACCTTCAAATGGCGACCATTTACTCTTATAAACTATATTGCTTTTGTCCACTGCCCATTCACTATTTAAATCAAGCAAAACTAGATCTGCAAAATAGCCTTCACGGATAAACCCGCGTTTTTCAACTCTAAATAATTCTGCTGGATGATGGCACATTTTTTCTACAACCTTTTCAATACTGAAAATCCCATTTCTTACCATTTGAAGCATTGCAACTAAACTATGCTGCACCAATGGTCCACCTGAAGGAGCCATAAAGTATGGTTTTCTTTTTTCTTCTTCAGAATGAGGAGCATGATCGGTTGCCACAACGTCGATAGTATTATTATTTACTGCCAAACGAAGTGCTTCTCTGTCTTTTTTTGATTTTATTGCAGGATTCCATTTTATGAAATTGCCCTTTTCTTCATAATCTTCATCGCTGAACCAAAGGTGATGAACACAAACTTCTGCTGTAATTTTCTTCTCTTTAAGAGGGATGTCATTACGGAAAAGGTCCATTTCATCTGCAGTTGTTAAATGTAGTATATGCAGGCGTGTTCCATACTTTTCTGCTAATTTAACTGCCTTTGATGAACTCAGAAAGCAAGCTTCTGCTGATCTTAATTCAGGATGTATTTTTGTTGGTGCATCAACACCATATTTTTTAAGGAATTTCTGATTGTTATTTTGAATGGTTTCTTCATCTTCACAATGAGTAGCAACTAATGTAGGTGCTTTATCAAAAATTTCTTCAAGAGCCTTTTGTTTGTCGACAAGAAGGTTCCCCGTTGAAGACCCCATAAAGACCTTTACTCCACAAACTTTTTTTGGATCCACTTTGACAATTTCCTCAATGTTTTCATTTGAGGCTCCCATATAGAATGAATAATTTGCCAATGAATTTTGAGAGGCTTTTGTATATTTTTCTTCCAGAATATCAATAGTTACGGCAGGCGGATCGGTATTAGGCATTTCCATATAACTTGTAACACCTCCTGCAACAGCGGCTTTGCTTTCCGTATAAATATCACCTTTATAAGTTAATCCCGGATCACGAAAGTGAACCTGATCATCGATAACACCAGGTAATAAAAACAAGCCTTTTGCGGGAATTATTTCATAATCACCATAGTTATTATCGGATTGCTTAGTAATTTTTTCAATTTTGTCGTCAACAATAAATAGGTCACCAACGAAGGCTTTCCCTTCATTAATAATAGTTGCTCCGGTGATTACTTTTTTCGACGACATAAATTTATACTGTTTTAACAGGTTTTATTTTACCCAACATTCCTCTGATACTCAATTGCATAACACCAAAAATTGCTTCTCTGAAAATACTTTTATTCATTTTAGAAGTTCCTTCGGTACGATCAGTAAAAATTATAGGAACTTCTGCAACATTAAAACCCAGTTTAACAGCGGTATATTTCATTTCAATTTGGAATGCATACCCAATAAACTTAATCCTATCAAGGTCAATTGTTTCTAAAACTTTCCTCGACCAGCATACAAATCCTGCAGTGGTATCCATTATTTTCAAACCGGTAATAATTCTTACGTAAGTAGATGCAAAATACGACATCAATACTCTGCCCATAGGCCAGTTTACAACGTTTACACCTTTTATATAACGGGAACCAACGGCAACGTCAGAACCTTTATTTTTGTTTGAATCGTAAAGTCGAACAAGATCGTCGGGATTATGCGAAAAGTCGGCATCCATTTCGGTAATAAAATCGTAATGTTTTTCGAGTGCCCATTTAAATCCGTCAATATAGGCGGTTCCAAGGCCAAGTTTGCCTTTTCGCTCCATTATAAACAAATTATCGGGAAACTCTTTCATTAGTTTCTTTACAATATCAGCCGTCCCGTCGGGGCTGTTATCTTCAACAATAAGTATATCAAATTGCTTTTCAAGTTGCATTACATACCTGATTATCTTTTCGATATTTTCCTTTTCGTTGTACGTTGGTATAATTACTAAATTATCAGTCACTTAATATATTTTTGCGCAAAAATAAAAATAAAGGAATAAACTAAGGGATAATAACGAAACTTGATTAACAATTATTATAAAATAGACCCATTTTCCTTAAAAAAGTAAATCCCCCACAGGAAATTCATTGAATATCCAGTGGGAGATAATAAAACTCTAACTAAAATAATTATTCAACAATAAGTTTATGGTTAATTTCACCAAAATTAGTTTTAAGTCTTAAAACGTAAAATCCCTTTGAAACATCACTCACATCCAAAATATACTTATTTGACCCTGCTTGTGCAGAAATGTTTTTATTTTGTATTTGCTTTCCTGAAATATCAGTCATGATAATGCTTATTTCAGCATCTTTTAATAATTTGAAATCGATATTTAATTTGTTTCTAGTTGGATTTGGATAAATATTGAGGGTAGAATTATCAAGAAGTTCCTCTAAGCCGACATATGAAAAAGAAGTTGAATATTCATCCATCACATTACCTACCAAGTCGGCTACATTATTTATAGTTATATTATAATTTTCACCTGAAACCAATGAGCTAATTGTTAGGTTTACTTGTGCTTTATTAAAAGCATGCTGAGTTGCACTTTCAACAGTAATGCCATTGTCAATTACATAATTGGTAGTGTTTTCTGCAGTTGATGTTTCAACATCTTCATCAAAAAGTATTTTGATGTTAGTATTTAAAACAGGCTCTACAGAAGCAACAGTTGGAGCGGAAAAATCACCGCCTTCGGTTACATCGGTTTCAAATCGTAATTCAATTTTCCACTCATCAAAATCATAGTTCATGGGGCCAGTAATATCGTAAGCAACTCCTTCAGTAGGATCATATTCGAATATCGATGTATTATGAATTTTAAGCATGCCGCTTCCATCGTTAACTTTCCACATATAATAATCGCCCTGATAGTTTGCATCTGTACAAGTAGCATTATAAACTCTAGTTAACACACTTTCGTATCCTTCGGTAATACCTCCTGTTTCTGCATCTACTGGTTCAGGTAAATTATTATTTGATGATATGAAGTAATAATCAGTAATATCTGACATTTCTGTTTTTCCAAAATACTCACTTATTTTCCCAGTAATAACAATACTATCACCAACGGCCGGATTTCTTCCTGATTCGTAAATAAACAAACCATTCCATAAACCACTTCCATCTTGAATAAAATAAGAAGTTCCAAAATTAGCTGTTACCACACCTGATGTGCTTATAGTTTGCCCGTCGTATGGAGAGTCATCCTGTTGTCCCTGAATATCATAAATAGAAACTATATCGCCTGTGAAAACTTTTGGAACATAGAAACTATAAACTACAGATGAATTTTCGTTTGTACCATCATTTGCATGGATATTATAATATATAGTTGCATCTTCTGCTTGTCCTGAAATAATTCCGGTAAAAACATCACCATCAGCAATCATTTCAACTTCATACTCCAGATTATCGTAAGAGGTTCCCCAATTAAGTGTAGCATTGATGGCCAATTTTGATAAAGTTTGAATAGTTGCACTTATTTGAATAGGTTCCTGTGCCACAACTATTGCCGGACTGATTTCAATATTATCAATGGAAAGAGGATTTGCATTTTGATTATCCCAAATCATTTGTGCCCATTCGGGATAGTCGATAAATGGGTTTCTATTATGTTGAAACGAATAAATAGCATTATTTCTGTTTCTTTCAAAATCATCTGGAGGATCTAATAAGTTCCATTGCAATAAAGTGGAAAGTTTACCATGTTGGGCATTAGGATATGTATTTACCCAATCAACAACTTCCAAATCTATTTCTCCATTTCCACCTTCATATCTGGTTGCCATATAAAAAATTATGCGCGCAATATCACCTTTAACAGCATCTCTGGGTTCCCAGGTAGAATCTGTATAATAACATTCTGTGGCTTCAGAATGTTGTATGCCACCATTGTCGAAATCCTTATTGCTTTTGTCAACATTTACTGAAGCATCGGCAGGTTTTAAATTGTGAACATCGCTATACATTGGCATCCAATCGGCAAAATCGCCATGGGATTTTGCCCAAACATGTTCGCGATTAATATGGTCACCACCAGTGCCAAAATCGCTGGCGTCGTGTGATCTTCCTGTATAAACCAAAATCAAATTATCCGGATTATCCGGATCTACATCTGATTGTCTGAATATTTCTTTTGAAATATAATATGAATATGGGGTGTGACCTTTTATGATGTCATGAAGTGTAGTTTTAAGTTCTTCTCCACTTTTGCCTGATGTACCATTGTAGTATCCTGTTTGCTGACTAAACAACAAGCCTGTGCTTACAAGTACAAATAATAATGTAATTAATTTTTTCATTTCTATTATGTATATATTTTCTATATTAATCTAAATTTTATAAACTTACTTTTAATGAAACAATAAATCTTCTTCCCATTCCCATAAATACACTTGCTGAGTTAGCATCGAAGCCACTTGATGCCTGACCTAAATATGAGTCATTATTCTGTGCATCAGTAATATATTTATCATTCAACAGGTTTAATACGCTTCCTCTTAGTTGGAAATTAACATCCTTAATATTCCATGAATATCCTGCATTTACATCAACCATATAGTAATTCGGAATTTTCCATGATTGACGTGGATTTCCTTCGTCATCAAAAGAAGGAGAGTTAGGTACGGAAGGATTATAATCCAAGGGGTTAAACTCTGCATAATGTTTGCCAAACCATGTAAATGATCCTGAAACATATAATCCTCTTATAATTTCCCATCTAATACTTTCTCTATTCTGGAATTGAGCAGCATCCCCAACATAAAGACCTCTTGCATCAAAAGGCCTCTCCCCAATTAACTGGTTATTATCATTGTAAATAAGGGCTGTATCCTTGGAAGTCCAGTTCCAATCTCCAAGTGATAAAAGACTTTCAATGGTTAAATTCTTACTTATTCTATATGCAAATTCAAGTTCAACACCTTTATGTAAGGCGTTCATATTGTTTATATTGATTGAGTATCTTATTTCAGGGTCAATAGAGTCATTAATGAATTGCCTTCGGTCTGCAGGTTTGTTTTCCCATACCGTATAGTAGGCATTAAAGTTAAAAGTCATTCTGGGCAAAACGTAACTGTATCCAAGTTCAATAGCTTTAACTTTTTCATTTTTGATTTCTAAGTATAAATTATTTTCATAGTCAAAAACATTTTGAAACCTTTGTGCTTTTGAGAGATAACCTAAATTAATAAAGACATTCATCTTCTCATTTAGATTATAATTTGCACCACCTTT
The DNA here is from genome assembly GCA_002869365.1 of Marinilabiliales bacterium. Taxonomy (GTDB): domain Bacteria; phylum Bacteroidota; class Bacteroidia; order Bacteroidales; family F082; genus BM524. Next base: position 10,036 of record PKTA01000076.1, read on the forward strand.
AACAGTAAAGCCCGGAATGTATTTCCAATCCGTTTCATTGGTTTTTAAACCTTCTGAATTATAATCATAAGTTTGCCCATTATAATTTACTGTTTCACCGTATTCAATTTCAAGAGTAGTATCACCAACGCTGAGGGTTTTTGGTAAGAAATAGTCAATACGTTTATAACCCGACAAAGAACCAGTTAGATTAACAAATGCAGTAAGATGTCCGACCTGATATTTTAATTGTGTAAAAACACCACCCCAATTTACAATAGCATCATTATGGTATCCAATAATATCACCTTCATATTTTTTTGTTGTATCACTTTCAGTTTTATTACTACCATCGCCAAGGAAGTAATTACCTCCTAAAAGGTCATCAACTTCACGATAATGTTCACCCTTATAAGTTCTTAAATCAATACCCCCTGACAAACTAAATACATCATTAATTTTATAATCAAATGTTGAAAGTAAACCCAACCAAAAGTGATTGTTAACGGCATTTCGCATGATGTCGGATGACAAGTTCTTTTTATTGAAATAGGGTGGTATAATATTTAAATTAGAATTATATGTTTTTTGAAGGTTCACCTGATTCGTCTCTGTATCCAGAGATGATGTATTTGAAAATGAAGTACCTCCGCCGTTACCTATTGATAAATAAGCAACATTGGAAATATAGAGTTTATCATTAACGCTCCAAAAATCTCTCAAGCTAAACATGGGTTTGTGGTAGTAATTATTTGCTGTACTTGTTTTTTGTGCACCGGGAAAGATTGTGTCAGTATCGGTAATATATGCTCTATTAAGATATCCCCAGTTTGGATTGTATCTCAAGCCCATGTCAAGAGGAACTTGTTTTATTATTAAATTGTCAATATAGTCAGAAGTCATTCCATTTTCCAAAGCGAAGGATGTATCGTAAGCTGAAATCCTTTTCTTATAACTTCTCTGCCCATGTTCCTGGGGCGCACCCATTGCAGTTACACTAATAACATGGTTTCCTATTTCCTTATCAACACGTAAAAAGTAAAACCAACCTTCGGTCCATGTTTGATCAACCCATCCATTTCCTTTTTTATAAGAGCCTGCAAATGTAACACCCCATCCATTGTCAAGTCTTCCTGTGGTCATTCCAAGTGATGTTCTGGAATAACCATTTGAGCCTATTTCTTGTTTTACACTTATACCTTTTTTAGCCTCAATTCCTTTTGTTGTAATATTAATAGTACCTCCAACGGATGGAATTGCTAGTTTCGACATACCTAAACCTCTTTGAACCTGAGTTCCTCGCATCACAGCATCTAAACCAAACCAATTAGACCAATAAACCCAACCGTTTTCCATATCATTTACTGGAATTCCATCGAGCATTACAGCAACATTTCTTTGATTAAAACCTCTGATATTAATACGAGCGTCTCCATCACCTCCACCCGATTGTGTCGCATAAACTCCAGGTGTGGAATTAAGAATTAAAGGTATATCACGAGAAGCTAATTGTTCTTCAATTTCAACAGGAGTTATATTGGAAAAAGCAATCGGTGTTTCTCTGGTTTTTGCAAGATCTCCAACAACAGTAACTTCATCCAATGTAAGAGTTTTAAGTTCAACATTCAGGAAAATGTTTTTGTTGCTTATTGTTATATGTTTGGTTTGTTTAACAAATCCTATATAAGAAAACTCAAGATCGTATTCTCCCTTGTGTAAATTTAAATTAAATATCCCATCTATATCTGTAACTGTACCCTTGCCCGGTCCATAAATAACATTTACTCCCACAAGAGGTTCCCCCACACTATAATCTGTTACCAATCCACTAACTTTATAGTTTTGACCCATTGAAAACAAACTAATTCCCACTAGGGAAAGTAAGATCAAGTAATACTTTTTCATGTTATTGTGGTTTATTATTATACTTATAAAGTCAGTAAAGGCTTCAAGTAATGCTTGAAGCCTTTACTAAATGATAATTTTATTTCTGATTATTGGAAAATTAACTTTTTCGTTCTACTGACACCGGACTCCAGTTTAACAGTTATAAATAGAAGTCCTTTGAAATCTTCCTTCGTGGAGAAGTTACCGCTAAAAACATTTTCTCCCAATTCAATTCTTTCTACTATTCTGCCGCTTAAATCAAACATTTCAATATATCTGATTGCTTCCTCTGCTTCTATAGTAAAGTTGTTGTTATTAACCGGGTTTGGATAAATGTCAACATTTACTTTAACTTTGTTTTCATCAATTCCAAAAGTTGTACAGTTGCAGTTATGAAAACCTAATGAGTCGAAAGTATTCTCGGCAAGAGAATCCCATTGCTGTGTAACAACAAAATAAGGATCTGGATTTTCAGTAACACCGTAAGATACTTCTGCTTTTCTCATTAACGTATGGTCTTCAGTCCAGGATAACCAAAATAAAGGGCCTACAATATAGTTACTAATTGTATATTCCGTTGGATTTCCTCCACTATTGTATGTAATAGTGGTGTCGTTATACTCGCCCCATCCATTGTCGTCGCTGGTCATTGGTGGTCCAATAAAACCGAAAACATCAATGATTTCACCTGTTACTTTTTCAAGTGTAACGGCGTCATTTCCATTAAAATACATCATTTTGTTTACCTCATATACTGGGCATAGGAATATATCTGCTTTTTCTTGGAGTGCCAAATCTACAGGTTGTTCGAAACCAATCCCGTCAGGATTTCTTTTATCAAGAACAACTACAAATGTTCCCTTTGATTCTATGGTGCCGCTGAGACCAACGGCATTTGGCTCAAATCCTCCATTTGAATAACGAACTAATTGATATTCACTAAGGTCGATGGCATTAAGCGTTGGATTATAAATTTCAATTGCTTTATTATTTCCAGAGCCTTCCACATACTCTGAAATGAATAATTCTGTACAATCCTGTGCAAATAAACCAGAAGTTATAATTGCAAAAAGTGTTAAAAGTAAAAATTTTCTCATATTATATAGTTTTATTGATTTCTATGATTTATGATACAAAAATAGTAACAATTATATTCCAAAATCGAATATCTAAAGATTTAACAAATTAGTATTATTTATAATGGTATAGTGAAGTAAAATGAACTTCCTTCTCCAAGTTTGCTTTCTGCCCAAATCCTGCCTTCAAGTTTACCAATAAATTCTTTACACAAAACTAAACCGATACCTGAGCCTTTTTCGCCGAGTGTTCCCCTGGTGCTTAAGGAAGGTTTTGAATCGAATAATAATTCAAGATTTTTCTCCTCTATTCCTATTCCGGTATCTTTTACACTAAATTCAACGAAATCATTGAATTTTTTGGCACTAACATGAATTTCACCACCTCTATTTGTAAATTTAATGGCATTTGCAATAAGGTTTCTCATTAAAATTTGGAAAATTACTTCATCAGAATTTATACTCATTTTTTCATCAACATTAATAGTGAAACCAATATTTTTTTCATTCATTGATGATTCATGTGTTTTAACAATACGATTAACAGTTTTGTATGGAATGAAAGTTATCACATTAGTGTTGGATTCGTTCATTTGAACTTTTGCCCAATGAAGTAAGTTGTCAAGTAAATTATAGGCTTGAATTATTGATATATTTAATTTTTGAATTATTTCTTTTGTTTTTTCAGGGCTTAGAGAGTTGTACTCCCTATTTATGTAATCTGTAAAAGAAATAACATTGCCAATGGGGCCCATTAAGTCATGTGCTATGACCCGGAAAATCAGGTCTTTTGTTGTATTTAACTGTAAAAGTTCTTTGTTGTTATTGCGAATTTGAATGTTGATAAATTTTAATTTTTCACTTAGAACTTTCTTTTGATGGTTTTTATATAGAAATAGGATTAATAGCAATAGGAGTATAATTGTTCCAATGCCAAGTAGCCACATTAATTGGTTTTTGAACTCTATTTTTTTTTGCTGAATTTCTTTTTCTTGTAATAATTGATCATTCTTAAACTGGGCATTTTTTAGTTCTGTATATTCGATGTGTGAATTAATTTCTTTATTTATTAAACTGTCGTTATATATTTTGTTTAACATAAGGTATTTATAGGCACTATCGTAGCGATCAAGTTCTTTATAAGATTTTGATAATATTAATGCAGCAGATTGTATATCCCATTTGGTTTTTAATTTTTTAGATAAACTAAGTGCTTTTTTGCCATAGTTAATGCTTGTTTTATAATCTTCTTTTTCATAATATAATTTTGCCATTCCATCATGAGCAAATGAATAGTCCCACAAATTTGTAGTGTCTTTCTGATTGATGATTTTATCAAACATATTCTTCGCCAGATCATAATTACCTGTTTCAGTGTAAATATTTCCTTTCAAATTGTACACTCTCGTGTTCTCATCTTCTTTATTAATTTTAGTGTAAATCTCTATTGCCTTATTGGCAAAAATTAGTGCGCTATCATGTTTCTTATATTCATGATAAGTTATTCCAAGATTAAAATAATTGGTGCCCAGAAGTAAACTATCCCCAATTTCTTCGCAAAGTTTTATTGATAGCCTGTGATAGTTAACTGTTTTTTCGAAGTTGGAATAAACATTATATATCATAGCTATGTTATTATAACTTACTGCCAATCCCCTCGTGTCGTTTATCTCAGAATAAATTTCTAATCCTTTTGTAAAATAATCTAAAGCTAAATCATACTGTCCCTTAATATAATAACTTCCCCCCATTCTATGAAGAATTTCTCCCTTAAAAACTTTGAAATTATTACTGTCAGCTAATTCATAAGCTAAGTCTAAATAGTATTTCGAAGAGTCGGGCTTGTTATATTTTAACTGCTGGCTTTTAATCTTATACTTTTCAATTTTTATACTGTCCTTATCCTTATTGTTTAATGAATATTCATCAGCTTTAATAATGAAAGAATGGAAAAACATGAAACACATTATTAAACCATTGATTAGTAGTTTGTAAAGCCTGTATTTTGAAATTAAAAAGTTGATCACTATACAATAAATTTTAATTGAGAGTACAACAAATTTACAACAATTAAATTATAATATGATATTTATTATAAATAAAAAAACCCTGCAAGATGTGCTCTTACAAGGTTTTTACATGATCAGGGAATCATTTGGTTATTCGTGTGTTTTATTTTCCTTAAAGAAAGAATGATCTTTCATTTATTATTGAAAATAATCTAAGTTTATTATTTTTAAGATCTTCAAAAAAATAAACCTTATCGTTTTTGATAAAAATTTGTGAACTGATTTTTTCAGCTTTTTTAGGTACTAATCCAACCGCCTCAACCTGAGTCTTGGAATAGGTTTTGTTGACTTTTAGTGTAGAATCATTCATTTTATCTTGATTTTTTTTCCGTCTTTAGCACAAATTGGACAGTATGAATCTCGAATTATTGTAATATAGCCACAGCGGTTACACTTAAAGTACTTATTAGTTTCTTTAACTGTTTTACTTTCATCTATATTTAAATTCGACATATTCCAATAATTTGTGGGATATTTCACTACTCAACAGTTGTGCCAAAACAAATCTAATTAAACGCTATATTTTTAAATGCCGCAAAAACAGATAGTTAAGAAATTAATTCTATTTATTGAATAAGCCTGCTTTAAAATAATATACTGGATTATAAGTTATTATTACGTAATTGGATATACGAATATATCCATTAATGAATAGTTATTAAATTTGTAAAAAAATTTTATGCATAAATTTGAAGAGTATTTATTAAGTTTTAGCGATTTACAATATCGAATTAATGAAATTGTAAATACTAAAAAAAGGCAAGAAGTCCTTTCTGATATAAAGAAAAACATACTCGGATTAATTGATCTAACAACTCTTAGCGGAACCGACAATACAAAAAATGTTAAGGCATTATGTACACAGGGATTATCATATTCAAATAAAGAAAAGGGCATTCCTAATGTTGCCGCCATTTGTGTTTATCCTTTTTTTGCAAAACTGGTTTCTGATTGTCTGGCTGATTCAGATTTGAAAACAGCCTGTGTTGCAGGAGCATTTCCCAGCGGTCAGTCACCCTTGAATTTGCGCCTTGCCGAGGTTGATTATTGCATTGCTGAAGGCGCAAATGAAATAGACATGGTTATTAGCAGAGGTAAACTTTTAGAGGGTGATTATGATTTTGTTTTCGACGAGATTAAAAAAACGAAGGTTGTTTGTGGTGATGTGCACTTAAAGGTTATACTAGAAACAGGAGAACTTAAAGAGGAGTCCTTAATACGAAAAGCCTCCGAAATAGCTATTTTAGCAGGAGCTGACTTTTTAAAGACTTCAACAGGTAAAATTAGCCCGGCAGCCACCTTAGAGGCTTTTATTATTATGCTCGATACAATCAAGGAATATTATGATAATACCGGGATTATGATAGGCATAAAGGCCGCCGGAGGTATTTCAAGTTTTGAAGAGGCTCTTAAATATTATTTATTGGTGGAGAAGATTTTAGGTGACAAATGGCTAAATAAAAATTACTTTAGAATTGGAGCCAGCCGATTGGCTGATAATGTTTATAATGCAATAAATAATTAAATTTATGAGAAAAATAATTCTAATACTATTTGCTTTTATTTCACTTGTAGGCAAATCTCAAACTTTGCTTACCGAAGCAAATGATTTTCATATCAAAACAATTGAAGGAACTCCAATTTATTTATTTCCTCTTCTGGATGAAGAAAATTATATTGTTGTAATTGACTTTTTCTCAACAACTTGTGGCCCATGTCAGGATTATGCTGATGATTTTCAACAAAGTTATATCGACTTTGGCGAAAACACAGGGAATGTATATTTTATGGGAATTAACTGGGGAAATGATAATGAAGGCGTTCATGAGTTTGATTCTGTTTTTGGACTTACTTTTCCTTCTGCAAGTGGTGTTCAGGGAGGAGGTAATATTGTTTTTTTAGATTATCAGGTACAATCATATCCATCGGTAGTTGTTATAAAACCAAATCATGAAATTAGCAATCAATATGTTTGGGAACCTTCAACAGAAAATATTAACCAGGCAGTTATTGAAGCCGGAGGAATTTTGGTTGGGGAAAAAGAAATTCAGGCAGAAACTTTAAGTATTTATCCTAACCCAGCTACAAATAATACAAAAATTGATTTCATTACCAGAGAAGTAAAAGAAACATATATTGATATTATAAATACTAATGGACAAATTGTTTATCAGGAAGTAGTTTTAAACAACAATAAAAAGTCGATGACAATAGGACTTGATAACTTTGAAAGAGGAATTTATTTTGTTCGAATGATTACATCGGATGGTATAATGAAAACCAAGAAACTAGTCGTTGCCAGGTAAATTGTTTTCTATCATTTTCAGACTATCGGCATTAATAATACTGTCCTGAATACGAACTTTATTTAAGGAATCTTTAATGGCTTTTTCATCAGCAATATTTTGTTCAAGTTGAGCTTGTATCTGATTTAATTTTTCCAAAACCCCATCTAATATTTCATCCATCTGATCAGGGTTTGAGTTATAATAATCCATATTTTGTTTGAAGTCGTAAGGTGTAATATTATATTTTATAAAAACCTGATTATAATATTCTTCTTTTAACTCAGCAACATTTATTCTGTTAATTCTATTATAATTTAGTGCACCTTCAACAATTTGAGCATCAGTTAAGATGTTAATCATCTTCTGTTTATCGAAAAAATTATTGGGTTTAACAATCTCATTTTCGTTTATATGATAACATGCATTAAGCATTAATATCACCATTGGGAAAAGGATAATTTTTATAATTTTAGTTTCCAACTTCAGATAAAAATTTAATTCTCATCAATCTAACTTCTTCTTCATTATATTCGGCTTCACCCAGTTCTTCGAGTGCTTCTTCAACCGAATCGGTTTCTGCTTCAGAGAAATAATCAAAAATATCTTCCTGATGATATTCGTCTACTGTTTCCTGAATATAATAGTCTAAATCAACCTTGGTTCCCGAGGAAACTATCCTTTCAATTTCAGTTAATAACTCACTTAAACTTAAATCTTTAGCATGGGCGATATCGGTTAGCGGAAGTTTACGATCTATACTTTTTATAATATAAACTTTGAGTCCGGATTTATTAATTACCGACTTAATTACCATGTCGTTGGGGCGTGTAATATCATTTTCTTCAACATATTGTTTAATTAAATTAAGAAATGGTTCGCCATATTTTTTGGCTTTACCCGCTCCAACTCCTATTATTTGTTGCATTTCATCCATGATAATGGGATACTGAATAGCCATATCTTCCAATGATGGATCCTGAAAAATTACAAAAGGAGGTAAATTTTCTTTTTTAGAGATATCTTTTCTTAAATCCTTAAGCATAAGAAACAGTGAATTATCTGTTCCACTATTTTTCTGGCCACTATTATTTGTAATAATTGAATCATCATCGTCGGAGTTGTAATCATGATCTTTGGCCAGTAAAATGCTATATGGACTTTTAACGTAATTTCTGCCTTTTTCTGCTACTTTTAAAATGCCGTAATTTTCTATTTCCTTTTCAATAAACTTATTAATAAGTGCTTGACGTATTATTGTCATCCAGTACTTACTATCACCATTTTTTTCTTTTCCGGCACCGAAGAGATCATTTTTATCAAGTTTTATGGATTTTATATCACCACTTTTATGACCCGCAATGAAATCGGATATTAGTTTTGCTTTAAACTGCTCTTTTAATGCTTCAACTACCTCGATTACTAATTTAATATCTTCCTGGCCTTCAAATTTTTCCTTAGGAGTAAGGCAATTGTCGCAGGCTCCACAATTATCTTTTGTATATTCCTCACCAAAGTAATGAAGGAGTAATCGGTGTCTGCAAACAGAAGATTCGGCATAAGCCACTGTTTCGAAAAGAAGTTCTTTAGCAATTTCCTGTTCTGCAACAGGTTTGTCTTTCATAAACTTTTCTAGTTTTTGAATATCATCATAACTATAAAAAGTAATACAATTTCCTTCACCACCATCGCGGCCCCCTCTTCCGGTTTCCTGATAATAACCCTCTATACTTTTAGGAATATCATGATGTATTACATACCTGATGTCTGGTTTGTCGATTCCCATTCCAAAGGCAATGGTTGCAACAATTACATCAACCTCTTCCATTAAAAAGCCATCCTGATTATTTCTCCTTGTGGCAGCATCTAATCCCGCATGATAGGGTAATGCTCTTATGCCATTAACTACCAGCGATTCAGCAATTTCCTCAACTTTCTTACGGCTGAGGCAATAAATAATTCCCGATTTATTTGGTTGTGATTTTATGTATTTGATAATATCTTTAGCAACATTTTTAGTCTTTGGTCGTACTTCATAATAGAGATTTGTTCTATCAAAAGAGGATTTATAAACCTCAGCACCTCCTATTTCGAGGTTTTTAATTATATCTTCCTGTACTTTTAATGTTGCTGTAGCTGTTAATGCAATTATAGGAACATTGTGTCCAATTGCATTTATAATAGGTCTTAATTTTCTATATTCTGGTCTAAAATCATGTCCCCACTCTGAAATACAGTGTGCTTCATCAATGGCATAAAATGAGATATTGATTTTTCGTAAAAACTCGATATTATCCTCTTTGGTTAAAGATTCAGGAGCCATGTATAATAATTTGGTTTTGCCAGCACTTAAATCGGCTCTTACCTCCATCATCTCACTTTTAGAAAGAGATGAGTTCATCACATGTGCGATACTCCTTTCGTTTCCGAAGTTTCGTATCATATCAACCTGATTTTTCATTAATGCAATAAGAGGAGAAACAACTATTGCGGTACCGGGCTTGCTCAATGCAGGCAGTTGATAGCACAAAGATTTCCCTCCTCCTGTCGGCATAACAACAAAAGTATTCTTTTCTTTTAGTAAACTTCTGATAATGGCTTCCTGATTTCCTTTAAAACTTGAAAACCCAAAAAACGATTTCAATAATTTTTTTAATTCAACTTCTGTCATATAAAGACTTGTTATCCAGAAAAATTATCTTTGTAAAGTGATTATTCCTTACAAATGTAATAAATAATAACTTAATTTGTTAGTTTTTCTTATACCAACTAATACAAATATAACAATAATAAAATTGAGATTTGTCAGTTTAACTAAAAAAGATTTATTGTGAAAGAAAAAATCAGGACATCTGCTCTGTTAGCAATTGAAAATGAGTTAGTTTCTGTTAAAGGGATGTTGAATTCGGTAAATGATGATTTTATTGCTGTTGCAGAAAAAATATATAATTCGTCGGGCAGGTTAATACTTACCGGAATTGGTAAGAGTGCAATAATTGGAAATAAAATTGTTGCTACCATGAACTCTACCGGTACACCTTCAATATTCATGCATGCTGCCGATGCGATACATGGTGATCTTGGAATTATTCAAAAGGAAGATATCGTTATTGCAATATCAAAAAGTGGAGAAACCCCTGAGATTAAAATTCTGGTTCCACTTATTAAAGCACGTGGAAATATGCTTGTGGCAATGGTTGGAAATGTAGACTCTTATCTTGCCAAGCAGTCTGAATATATTTTAGATACAACAGTTGAGAAAGAAGCCTGCCCAAATAATTTAGCTCCTACCTCCAGCACAACAGCACAATTAGTCCTGGGTGATGCTCTTGCAATAAGTTTACTGGAATTAAAGGGTTTTAAAGCAAGTGATTTTGCAAAAATACATCCTGGTGGAGCATTGGGTAAACGTATGTTTCTCAGAGTTGGTGATATTTCAGTAAAAAACGAAATACCAAAAGTAAATGCTGATGAGCTGGCGACGGATGTTATTATTGAAATATCTTCAAAACGACTGGGTGCAACAGCAGTTATTGAAAACGGAATGATAATAGGCGTTATTACTGATGGAGATATTAGGAGAATGATTGAAAAAACTCCTGAGTTTACCAAATTAAAAGCTACTGAAATAATGTCGACAAAACCTCGTACAATAGAAAAAGAGGAACTGGTTGTCAACGCACTTTCAATTATGCGTGAAAATAATATTACACAACTACTGGTTGTGGATGAAGGTAAATACTGTGGTGTAATACATTTACATGATATCTTAAATGAAGGGATCTTATAAAATGAATATGAAATCAAATAGTCCTCAGGAGTTTAACGATTATCGCGCAAAGATGAATGAGCGCATTTTATCGGCATCAAACAATAAAGTAATAAAGCGTATTTTCAATGTTGATACTAATGCCTATATGGATGGGGCTCTGGATAAAAAAACAAAAGAAATGCTTGGCCTAGTAGCTTCAATGGTATTAAAATGCGACGATTGCATTTATTATCATCTTGAAAAGTGCCACGAATTAGGTGTTACAGAAGAGGAATTAATGGAAATTTTTGGAATTGCTAATTTGGTTGGAGGTACAATAGTTATACCTCATACCCGCCGAGCAATGGAGTTTTGGGATAATCTAAATTCATAATAAAATGAAACTTTGGACACAGGATTTGGTAAAGAAATATAGGCAGCGAACTGTTGCCAATAATGTTTCTGTTGAAGTAAATCAAGGGGAAATAATTGGATTATTAGGACCTAATGGTGCAGGAAAAACTACATCTTTTTATATGATTGTTGGGTTGATAAAGCCTAATTCCGGCAAAGTATTTCTTGATGATCAAGAGATTACTCAAATGCCAATGTATAAAAGAGCACAACTTGGCGTTGGTTATTTGGCGCAAGAAGCATCTGTTTTCCGTCAATTAAGTATTGAGGATAACCTGAAAGCTGTTATGCAGTTTACCAAGATGACAAAGGCACAACAATCGGAAAAACTTGAGACTTTACTCGATGAATTTGGCTTGCAACATATTAGAAAAAGTAAGGGGATTCAACTTTCTGGTGGTGAGAGAAGAAGGACCGAAATTGCACGTGCATTGGCTGTAAACCCTAATTTTATTTTATTAGACGAACCTTTTGCCGGTGTTGATCCCATTGCTGTTGAAGATATTCAAATGATAGTATCTAAACTTAAGGATAAAAATATAGGTATTCTGATTACCGATCATAATGTTCATGAAACCTTAACCATAGTTGACCGAGCCTACTTATTATTTGAAGGATCCATACTAAAACAAGGTACAGCTGAAGAGTTGGCAAGTGATAAACATGTTAGAAATGTATATTTAGGGAAGAACTTCGAACTTAGAAGAAAAGACTTTTCTCAGGATAAAATTGTGCCTTAATCTAATCCTGAATATCTGTCAGATAAAATACTAGCGATAAAAGAAAATATAAAGCAATTATTACAGGAATTGCTATTGACTTAAATATTATAATTCCAATTAAACTTACAAGTAGAAATACATATTTTACCTTATTATCTTTCCATCTGTAATTTTTGAATTTGAATGCAAACATTGGAAGCGGTATAACCATTAAGAGCGACATTATTATTGCCATTGCCAATAAAAAGTAAGTGTTTGTAATAATCATATAGTAAAGTCCTCTGTTATGAAAAAGAAAATCCTTTATAAGAGGAAAAGAAGCAATTAGTATTGCTACAGCAGGTGTTGGCATTCCTAGAAATGAATTTGTTTGATTCTCATCAATATTAAACTTTGCAAGGCGAAGAGCAGCAAATAGCGGAACCATAAAAGCAATGAACGGCATTATAGTCATGCTTGATCCGGTATTTCCCGGTTGACCATGGCTAATATTAATCATATTGAATAAAATAAAGCCCGGAGCCAAACCAAATGAAACCAAATCAGCAAGTGAGTCTAATTGTTTACCCAAGTCAGAATATGCATTTAGCATTCTGGCCGAAAAGCCATCCATAAAATCTAAAATAGCTGCAATGAAAATTAAATATGCTGCCAATACCAAATCACCTGTCATACCGATATAAATCGATAAAATACCTGCCAGCATATTTAACAGTGTAATCGTATTTGGAATTATACTTTTTATTTTCATATCCATAAATTTTTCAATTCAAAGTTAGCATTTAATTTGAAACTACTAATTTGAAATGATAATATTAATAAGATAAAGAGAAGTTAATTTTTAACCTTAACTGTTTGGAATTATATTTTATAAATCTTTCCGATTGTTTTATAATTATTTTTGTAATGTGATAAATAAGAAAAAAGTAAGCGGTATAGTACTTTCAGGTGGAAAAAGCAGCCGAATGGGGAGTGACAAAGGCCTTAAAATATTTAAGGGCAAGCCATTGGTTGAATATGCCATAGAAGCCCTGGAGCCATATTGCGGCAATATTTTATTGAGCACCAACAATCCTGAAAATTATAAAAAGTACGATGTAACTATAGTAGAAGATGAAATAAAATCCATAGGACCAATAGGTGGCATCTATTCATGTTTAAAGAAGTCGTCAAGTGAAATTAATATATTTCTTTCGTGCGACATGCCATTTGTTGATAGTAGATTAATTAAATTTTTATTGGAAAATATTGATGCTGATATAGATGCTTTAGTTCCTGTACACGATGGAAATAAAGTTGAGCCATTATGTGCATATTATAATTTAGGTTTATTATCATCATTTAAGTCGTTTGTGGAAACTAAAAATTATAAGTTAATGGATTTTTTGGATTCAATAAATGCGAAAAAATTAACTATGGAAGGTTGGAGTGGTTACAATAATTTGTATTTCAACAATTTTAATACTCCTGAGGACATAAAAGTAAACTCATAATCTAATATTATTGATAATTTACTTCCTCATTATTATCTGGTTTTAATGGAATTTTAAAATAAAAAGAGGAACCTGTATTTACCTGACTTTCAACCCAAATTTCCCCATTAAGCATTTCCAGTAATTTTTTTGTAAGTGCTAATCCCATTCCTGTTCCTTCATATTGCCGCGACAATGCATCATAAGCCTGGCGGAAGAATTCGAAGATAATGTCAATTTTTTCTTCCGGAATTCCAATGCCGGTATCTTTAACAAAAAATATTATTGAATCTTTGTTTTCAGCCTTAAACCCTATTTTGATTTCACCTTTTTTTGTGAATTTAATAGCGTTTCTTATTAGTTGTTTAAAAACATGAATAATTTTTAAGTTATCACTAATTAAAAAAGGCTTTTCCTCTGGAAGTTCTAATTTTACATTTATATCTTCCTTTTTAGAGTTATCTTTTATATCGAGGGCTAATTTATGAACTTCTGCGATTAGCAAACTAGGATTAATTTTCGAAAGATTTAGTTTCTCCTGACCACTTTTTACCATCGTAAAATAGAAAATATCGTCAACAATTTCCTTTAAGTGGAGACCGCTTTCATATATCAAACTAGAATATAAATCAACCTCTTCATCTTCCAAATCACTACTTAACAGTTGTGAGAAACCTATTACTGCATTTAAAGGAGTACGCAGTTCATGAGAAATAGAAGCAAGGAAAGCGGCTTTTAGCTTATCGCTCTCTTCGGCTTTCGACAGAGCTTCTCTAATATCTAATTCGTATTGTTTTAGTTCTGAAATATCGATAATAGTGTATGAAATGTATGAGGGTGTATTGTTTTCATCTTTTATGAGCATTCCGTTTAATAAAGCAGGGAACTGTTTACCATCTTTTGTTGAATTCCATACTTCGGTGGATTCAAGGTATTCCTTTTCGCGCAATTGGTTTATTAACTCATTAAGATTACTATTTGGGGAATTGCCTTGTAATATTTTAATATTTTTATTGAGAAGCGATTCTATTTTATAAGAATGCATATCGGCAAATGCCTTATTTAAATAGATAAGTTGTCCCTCTAGATTTGTCATTGCACATCCATAATGTGCTTCGTCGGTAATGGTTTTGAATTTGCGTATTTCCTCTTCTCTCTCCTTCTGAATACTCAGGTCTCGTAAAATAACACTTATAAACCTCTGATTTCCTGTGCTAAACAACGATAGTCTCGCTTCAACCCAAAATAACTCGCCATTGGATTTTTTTAATATCCATTCAAACTCATAAAAATTATTTTTTAGTGTTTCTTCTATTGCTTCTATGCCTTTTTTAGTAGGATTTATTCCTCCAATAATTTCATTAGTTGTAAAATTTAATGGACTTTTTCCAATAAATGCACTTTTCGACTTATAGCCTAACATTATACACAAGGCCTGATTGCAATCTGTAATTATGCCTTTTCTTATGGTAAGTATTGCGTCTTTTGTCCCTTCTACCAAACTTTTATATTTGGCAATATTTGCAATATTCTCCTGTTCAACAATAATTCTCTTAAAGGCTGAATTTAATTGAGCAGTCAAGTAATTTACACTTTGTTTTGTATCCTCACTAATTTCTTCAAACTTATGTGAAGCCACAATTAAGATGGCTATAGAACTATCGTTGTGAGTAATAGGAACAATTCCAACTGCTTTTAATCCTTCATTAACTTTAATTTCTTTATAAAGAGGAAGGTCGTTAAACATACAGTAGAACATATCCTTCCTTTCACTCATTTGCTGCTGAATCTTACTAAAGTCGAAAGAGGAAACTGCCTTTAAAAAATCGTCACTTATTCCCATTGAAGTAACAAGTTTAAACTTTCGATTCATTTTATCGCGCATATAAACACCACCACTATCGAGGTCTTCAGCATCAATAGCGAACTCGAGAAGAGCTTTTGCTATTAATTTAATATTATTGGTTGCTGAGGATATTTTGGCAAGTTCAAACTGTTTGCTAAGTAACTTTTCGTCTCTAAGAACTTTGGTTACATCTCTGAATATTCCCGATGCACCAAGGTAATTACCTTCATTATCGAATTCAGGCATAGCGGTTACAAACAAAGTTTTTTCTACTCCTTTTTTTGTTATTGTTTTGATATAAAATTTGGCTGATTTACCTGGCTTTGTCATGCTCGTTTGCTGCATAACAGTTTTATACATATCCTTCGAGAGAATGTTTTTAAGTTTTTCCTTTAAAAGGGTTTGCTTAGGATATCCAAATATTTCTGCTCCCCTTGCATTTATGTAAGTAAAATTATTTTTTTCATCAAGTTTGCCGATACCTTCTCCTATATTCTCAAGAATATTTTTATAATCTCTGTCTGTATCGTCTAACTTTTTAGCCTGATTAATAACCTTATGTTCAAGATCTTGTTTTTTAATTCGTAATTTGTCTTCTGCTTGTTTAATTCTAATCATTGCTCTTGTTTGAGCAATTAGTTCAGATGTATCTATGGGTTTTGCTATAAATGCTTCGGCACCTGCTTCTAAACCTTTAATTTTGGAATTAGTATCGGTCATGAGTGCTGTAAGTAGAATAACCGGAATTGACTCGGTAGCCTTATCAGATTTTAATATTTTACAAGTTTGAAAACCATCTAATTCGGGCATTATTACATCTAGGATAATGGTGTCAGGGTTATTTTTTTTTGCCATTTCAATACCTTCGATAGCAGATTGTGCAGTTAACACAATGCAGTTGTCTAACAGGTCTTCTAAAAGTGCTTTTAAAGCAAGAAGATTGTTTTTATTATCGTCTATGGCAAGTAGTTTGATCAAATTGTCAATATTAGATGTGTTTATTTATAACATTAATTAGTTCCTCAAAGTTAATTGGTTTTGAAATATAGTCATCACACCCATTACTCAAAGCTATTTCTCTGTCGCCGGATAATGCATATGCTGTTTGAGCTATCACCGGCAGTTTTGGTCGTAACATTTTAAGTGCAGAGGTGGCTTCTAAGCCATCCATTCCCGGCATCCTTAAGTCCATAAGCACCAAATCGATATCTTTATTTTTTTTAATGATATCGATGGCCCCCTCTCCTGAATTAGCAAATTTTAATTTCGAGTTTGTAGGTTTTAGCATAACTTCAAATAATTTAATTGCGGTATGACTGTCGTCAACTACAAGTAAATTATAGCCATCCCAATTTGGAAGTTTAAACAATTCATTGTGCATTTCCGTATTATTTTTTATTACTAGTTTACTTTTTAATGGATATGTAAAATAGAATGTGCTGCCTTTTCCATAAATTGAATCTACCCATATTTCGCCTCCGAACATTTTAACAAGTTCTGTAGAAATTGATAAGCCAAGACCTGCTCCTCCAAAATGAGCCTTATTAGTAGACAGAGCCTGGCCAAAACGAGTAAAAATATATTTTTTGTCTTCCTCACCAATACCAATACCGGTATCCTTCACATAAAACTGAAGCAAACTGTCATTAATTTTTTTATAACCAAATTCAATTTGTCCCTTTTTAGTGAATTTAATGGCATTTCCCAGAAGATTTGTAATAATTTGTTTAAGTCTTATCTCATCGGTTTCGATGAAATAATCATCACTAAAGTCTGTTTTATATTTTATTTTTACATTATTCTTATATTCTTCTTTTAAACTTATAGTATGATGATTGTATATTGAGTAAATAATTTCGTTTAAATTATGTTCTTTATAATATAGTTTAACCTGTTTTGCTTCAAGTTTCGAAATGTCAACTATGTCGGAAATTAGTCTAAGTAATAGTTTACTACTGTTGTTAATAATTGTAGCGTAACTAATTCGGTCTTTGTCAGTAGTATATTCTTTGGTCATCAAATCAGAAAAACCAATAATTCCATTCATAGGAGTTCTAATTTCATGCGACATATTCGCAAGAAATAACGATTTCAGGTTATCAGACTCCTCGGCTTTTGCCAAGGCTGTTTTTAAGTTTTCGTTTGAAAGTTTTAGGCTTTCAGAATTTTGTCTAAGTTCCTCTCTGCTGTTTTCCAAATGAGCTAATGTGTGCATTATATTGAGAGTGTCGGTAAGCCTGTTACCAACTTCCTCCAAAAGTTTGATTTCGTGCTTATTCCAAATTCTTTGCTTATTGCTGTCGCATATTACAAAAAGCCATGGGTTTCCTTGGTTAGGACGAACTACAGTACATAATATGGAATCAAAAACCCTTGATGTTTCAACGTTTTCAATTATTTTATCATCGTCTGAATATATAACAGTAGGTTTTTTTTGTTTTATTATTTTGGATAAATTATTTTTAATAATGCTGGTATGCAGATACTTTGTTTCAATATGAGAAGAAGTGGAATAATCATATTTAATATCATAAGTTTCTAAAGAATCGTCAATATAAGCCAGGAATGTGCCATCACTTCTGAATCTGCTACTTAAAACTTTTAAAAGATTATTTATAGATTTTTGAATGTCCAAACTGCTTCTTAGAGCAACTTCTGTTTGATCAAGAGATTCATGAAACCATAAATCTGATGCAATTCCTATTTCCTGTTTTCTTCTTTCAGTTATATCTTCTACTAAACAAATTCCGGCATAAATTTCATCTTTTTCGTTCTTTATTCCCTTAATTATAATCCTTGCAATAGTAGTTTTATTGCCTGTTACACTTGTATATGGGCCATCGAAATAACCGGAACCGTCCTTTAATGTTTTTATAAACTGTAATTTTAATTCTTCGTTTTGTAATTGTGATTTTACATTAAACCCAATAAGGCTTTTTTTATTAGAGCCAATAATATTTATAAAAAGATAATTGCAATCCAGAATTGTACCTTTTTTATCAAAATACATTATACCGAGAGGAGCATGATCAAATATACTTTTGAATTTGCGGTTACTTTCAATTAGTGTAGTTCGCATTTCTATTTCCACACTAATATCTCTTACCTGGCCAATTACTCCATATCCATTTTGAAACCGGACTGTCTTTACTGAGAAACTACAATTTTTTATTGTGCCATCTTTACATATTACTTTTGCCTCATGATTCCCAGGTGCTTTTTCACCCTTCATTCGTGCTTTAGCATAAGTCTGCAATCGATCAACATCTTCAGGGTGAACCATTTCCCATACAGTCAACTTGATCAACTCTTCTTTTGAATAACCCGATAATTCACACATTTTATTGTTTACAAAATGGAAATGATTGTTTTTGTAAATATAAATTGCATCATGACTGTTTTCTACTATTGCTCTGTAATGTTCCTGGGTTGTTTTGTTTGATTCTATTGCTAAAACTTCTTTTTCTATATCTTGAGCAAAAACCAGGATGCCATTACTCTCATAATTTTTTACCAGATTTGTTTTTATAGCAAGATGTTTAATTTCACCTTTTAAGTTCGTGAAGATTAGCCTGCTATTTGTTTTATTATTATTTATTGCTTTAACTATTATCCTGAAGAGTTGAGTTTGCTCGTTTTTATGTTTTATTGTATTCTCAATGAAATTTTTATTTAGAAGATGGCTTCTCTTAGTTCCAATAAATTTTGCAGCAATAGTGTTTATTTCCTTTATTGTTCCATTAAAGTTGATAAACAATATTCCCATAGGTGAGTTTTCAAGTATAGAGTTTGAAATATAGTTATCAATATTAGAAGTTTCCTTTCTCATAGAACATTTTTAGGATATTTAATACCCTTTAGTTATCGATTGGCTAAAAATTATTAATTACTATTAATTAACTAACATCTAATTATAGTCCTTCAAAAGTAATTATTTTTTTCAATTTAATGTTAAAAACAAAAAAATATCAGGGTATAAAAAATTGAAATAGAATGTATTAATATATCTCAATACAATTGCCACTTTGCTTTTGTAAAACAGATTTAAAGTCGATAATACTTTCTTGCATAACATCAGAATTGTCATCATGGCAGGTTAAACAAACGCCTACTTTTAAAATATTCTTTTGTTGCTCAATATCAAAAGGGCTTAAATTCGATCGGGTTGCAAATTTATCTCTGGGTTTACCCAGAAAATCTATCCATGCATCTTCAGGCAAACCATCATTAGGATTATCTTCATATTTAGAATTAAATATAAGTGCTTTGTCAATAATTTTAAAAACACCTTGGCCATAACCCAATGCAACAGGGTTATAATGACATGATTTACAATCTCTTCCTTTTTTTACAGTAGTGTGTGGCGAAGCGGGAGCAAATAGTCGTTGAAATATCAGTGAATCATGTAATTGTTTATTAAAACTACCAACATCAATTGTAAGCACCATGCCCGGAACTACAGGAATAACTTCTTTTTCTCCATTGTTGTTTCTAATGCCGAGAGCAGGGGCATGGGCGTTAAACTCTCCTATGTATTCAACCCAACTGCCTTTTTTTTCTATATTTTTTTGCATATCGTAGCCGGGTTCATTTTCATCATATTCGTTGTGGCAGCCAATACAACTTGGTGCCCAATCGGAATGACACGCAGAACAACTTACATTATCATGAGCTTTACCTTTTGTACATATCGTTCCCGGTTTTGAAAGAACAAATTTTTTCAAATTATTCTTACCATAGAAAAATGCCGTATCGTTTTTGTATTCGGTGTTTATTAAAGGGATGTTTCTTTTTGCAGTTTTAAGGAATTTTTTACCGTTTATATTGCCAAATCTCATTGAGGCAATTATTGCGGATTCTGAATCTAAGTTTTCAGCATCTACAATATCTGGCTTACCATCAAAATGGCAATCTTCGCAACTAATTGTCCTTTGGTTTTCCTGATGGGCATATCTTTTACCATCTCCCATAAGTTCATAAGAATTATGGCAATCGATACAATTAATCCCCAGTTCATGGTGCACATCTGCAGGTTTTGAAATAAAAACCCTGCTGCCTTCTACAAGTCTATAGTTTTGGTTTTGAGGCATTTCTTCTGCTTTAAGCGTGGTTTCATGCCAACCTTCGTAATTTGTAGATATTCTTCCTGATCTACTATGGCATCCAAAACAATGATCGTTGCTTACTTGCATACTTATTGATGGATGATATTTCAGATATTCTTTGGAAGCATTATCATTCTTATGATTTCTAGAGGCAGCAGTTGCCAATGAATCATAATTTAGATGACATGCCAAACAACCTCCACCCCGACTGGTTTCTCCAACAGGTCCGGTTTCTGTTTTATCATTGTCGAGATGGCAAACAACACAAAGATTTTTTAAATGTTCATCGGCGGCAGACCTACCCAAACTATGCACAGAAGTTAAAATATCGGGATTTTCCTGTTCGTTAAAAACAAATCGGTCTACACTTATCATACCGCTGAGGTTCGACATCAAACTCGAATTTTTTCTTTCTGCTATGGCAGGATGACATTCGGTAGTCCCACAACTTCTGTCGGCATTGGAAAAATTGCCCGGTATTAGGTTCATATTTTTATGCGACAGAGTTTTATTAGATGTATACGGATTTCCTCCATGACAAGAAAAGCAACCAGTTGCTTCAGGATTGTGTGATGGTATGAAACCAATCATATCGGAATGGCATAATAAACAACTTTCCTTTTTATCCGAAGAGGAACTTTTGCTTGCCAAAGAGTCACTGGGTGTGAAATCAATTCTCCAACTTTTATAAGATGACAGAACACTGGAAGAATAATTTTCTTCCCATGGCCATATCCATTTCCAGTTTTCTCCTCTGAAAAACATTCCACTTAGGGTGAGTATGAAGTAGGCAATACTAATAAGGAGTAAACTTCTTTTACCTATAAATGAAATTTTCTTTCCTGTAAAGGGGAAAACATAGATTAGAATTAAAAATATTACTATAAGGATAAGTGATATTGAAGTTGAGCTAAGCCAGTGTAAAATCTCTTGAAAGCCAACAAAATACCAAGGACCTTTAACAGTTGGATTAAAGCCATCGTGTAATGGAGCAGTAAAAAAATATGATATTATTATTGTTATTATACTTACCCAAATAAATGTTGGCATTATTGGCCAAATTTTTCTGGAATGTTCAAAAGTAATAATGCTTATAAAGATTGTTAGGGTAGCAATATGGTGAATATAGATTAGCTGCATATCGCCTTCCTCTCCTAAAAAGGATGCACTGAGGAGTTCGCCAAAAAACGGAACTTTAAGAGTAAGGCTTTCTAAAATCCTGAAAGCTTGCATACTATCGGAATCTGCTTGTAATAAAAAGCCTGTTAGCATTGCCATAAATACTATTAAAATACCAATGGTAAGTCGGAGCCAAATGCCCTTCTTCGATTTTATTTTTTCTTTTTTTGCAAAATAATCCCAAACATGAATAAGGGTAAAAACCAGAAATAATTGAGCACTCCAATAATGAATATTCCTGATTAGTGAAGCAAATGGGTTTAGTATTAAAATGTCTTTTATCGACTGTAGAGGTTTCTCTACATTATAAGGTACAGCAAGCAGAATACCTGAAATAATACATATTAGTAAAAGTGCCAAAGATATTTGGCCGTAAGTGTTTTTACCTAATATATCGTTAATTTTTTTCAAGCAAATTTATTTAGTTTCTATACGCTAATTGTTATTGTGTTATGTTCATTATCAATCACAAAATCTTTCTCTTCGAGAGGATTAATGGCTGGTCCTTTGGTGGGGATACCATCAAAATTATAGGTTGAACCATGACATGGACAAAGAAGTTGATTTTTGCTGCTTTCATTGATTTTGCAGCCCAGATGAGTGCATCTTGATGAAAACACTCTAATCGTCTCATCATTTTTAATGATAATATAATTGTCGGCAAAATTGATTCTTTTATTAGGGTTAAAAGTAAGTTTAACAGATTTTAATGAATGAATATTTTTATTGGTAAACAGCATTTTATCCCATACAACTATCATAGCAATCGTCATTCCGGCTATAGCCGATTTGAAGAAAAAACGTCTGTTATATTTTTTGTCTTTTAAAAGCAATACAGTAATTTATTGCTAAAGTACTAATTTCAGATTTGCATCAATTAACCGTAAATACTTATTTTGTCCAAGGCTTCCGGTTCTATTATTTCAATGTGTTTTCCATGAGTTTCAATTAGATCTTCTTTTTTAAAATCTTTGAGAATTCTCATTACACTTTCAACTGATAAGCCAACAAGGTCGGCCAAATCGTTACGTGATAGGGGAAGGCAAAATTTTGTTGATTTAAAAACTCTGTTTGATAAACACATCAGTAGGTCGGCAACCAGGCCGCTCGACTGTTTACGTGTTAAACTATAAAAGCGGCTATAAACCTGAGCAGCATTTTCGTTTTGAATACTTATAATATTAGCGGCAAATTTTGAATTATTGCGAAATAGAGTTTTAAAAACTTCCTTATCGATTA
>PKTA01000145.1 GCA_002869365.1 Marinilabiliales bacterium
ACAAGTTTCCTTATAAATTCGAAGGAAGAAGGTAAAATCACTATGTCGCAAAAAGATTACGAATATGTTAATGACAGAAGAGCCAATAAAAATGAGTCCGGTTACTTTTTAGGTGTAGGATATATTTACTCTTTTCCAAAAATAAAAGGAAAACTTTTTGCAGAAATAAACTGGAGCAGAAGCATTATTAAATCTCCTGGCAGCGATATGATTCCAAACCCACAATATTATCATAATCAAACAATTAGTTTTAATGTAGGATATAAGTACAATTTCAAATTTTAAATTGATTTTTAATAGGATTATAGTTACCTTTGGAAAACTTAATGTTCTGTTTATCAGGCAATATATTACATTGGTGAAGAATTGATGTAGCAAATATCAGTATAAACCATGGAAATTAATAATTTGAAGTCACACTTAATTATTCTCAGAATAATTTTGGTAATTATTCTTTCATTTTGCCTATTAGAGACATATTCCCAAAGCAATACTGATACTATCAAAAGTCGTCCCCTCAGCAGTTTCAACCTTAATCTTTTAGGCGATGCTTCTTTATTTTCAGTTAATTATGAATTATTATTCCTTACTCGCACAAATATTATTCTTGGAACAAAAATAGGTCTGGGATATAATGAAGAATTTAAAATATGCGTATGGGGGAATTGCTCTCCACCAAAAAAATATTTTACTATCCCGCACAGTTTTACAATAAACTATGGAAAGAAAAAACACTTTCTGGAAATGGGAGTTGGAGGGACAATAATTGTTGGAAGTGCAAGTCAGAATTACATTCCATATGCAATACTTGCTTATAGATTTTTACCCTTAAAATCAAATAAATTCAAATTCAGAATTTTTGGAGAATATCCATTTACTAATATCGATAAATATGATATAATATTTATCCCTTTTGGAGTTAGCATAGGAATTAGTTTGTAATACTTCCGATTTACTAATCTTCCAGATATTTTCTCCAAACCCATTCAAGAGCTTTTGCCCTGGGAGAGCAACTTTCATTTTTTGCAATAAATGACATCTTACCCGATTCAACACTTACGTAATACTCTCCAACACCTTCACAATCAACATCATTGATAATACTCAAAATGTTCTCACTTAAAGTAAATGAAGCATGTGAATTTCCATGCCCTTCTGCCTGATCCAATAAAATCCAGTCGTAAGTATTATCATTATTAATATTTAACTGCACATTAAATAATTGCCCTTGATCGTCGGATTGAAGAACCACCCATGATCCATAAATATCAGGACTTGCAGCATCTTTTTTGCATGAACTTATTGCGATGTAACTTATTGCTAATAAAAGGAAAATAGACTTTTTCATAATTTTAATTAATTTGGATGAAGAAATAAAATTAATAATTATATCCTTACATTTACAATTCATTTTTAATCCTATGAGGAAAATTATATTTAAACCTACAAATCCAAAAGACAGAATAGAACAAATAGATATTCTAAGAGGATTTGCTTAATTCGGAGTATTGCTTTGATTGTATTTATTATTCAAATTATCTTTATTAAAATTTATTTACAACGATTTAATTACGGTCCTCTGGAATTAATTTTGATGAAATTTACTTATTTAGCATTTTAAATTATTGATAAAATCTTCACCTAAATATTAAATAAATGAGCAACGACTTAGTACGAAATAAAAACAATGCCATCGAATTTTACAGGATGTCGTATATGGGCAATCCTGCAAAAGCTGTTGATTTATATGTTGGAGACGAATATATACAACATAACCCATTGGTTGGCGATGGAGTAATGCCATTTATCGAATATTTCGAAAAAATGGCAAAGGAATATCCCGATAAAAGTATCGAATTTGTAAGAAGTGTGGCCGAAGGAAATCTGGTAGCTCTGCATACACATCAAATTTGGCCAAATGACGATGAATACGTAACTATGGATTTTTTCAGATTTGATGATAAAGGTAAAATTATAGAGCATTGGGATTCATTGCAACAAATACCCGACTTCTCCGCAAACGGAAATACCATGTATTAGTACTTGTTTTTGAGGATTTTCTTACTTGACAAAACCCTGCAAACGACAATTAATCAACATAAAATACTAATTATAAATTATTTACACCAACAACCTTCTGTTTTAAAAAAAAATATTTATTTCTTAGGCTTTTTTATTGACTATATTTGTATTACAATATTGTGACAATTCCTGCAATTTGAGCAAAACAAATAAGCACTTATGAAAAAACTATTTAGTTCTAATCCAATACTAAGTTTTATTCTAATAACGTTTTCTATTAGTTTCTTTTTTTGGTTTTTACCGGTCATTTTCATATTGCCTAAAGATATTGGTCTAGGTACTTTTATTTTAGGTTTATCAGGTCCATTATTATCTGCATATATAATAACAACTGTAAACTCTAAAGCAAAATTCAGAACCCATTCGATACCGATTTTTATACTTGTTTTTTCACTTTCTTTTATAGTACTTCTTTTACGAATGTATTATACTGATAATGGTTTAAGCGACATGAATGGCAAAATGCCTCATTTACATGAGACCGGTACTTTAGCCTACATAATTTATGCTATCTCCTTTTTTATTTTAGCTGTTAATGCCAGTAATGCCACAAATAAAACTTTAAAAGAAAACTATCTGAAATCATTTATTTTCGAAAAAAGTAAGTGGAAATGGTATCTCATAGTAATTCTGCTATTTCCTGTTGTGCGAATAATAAGTTTTTATGTTGGAAAAGAATTCGGTATTAATATCACCGATTTCTTGTTTAAACCCAGTTTACTTTGGCTAATCGGCTTTTTCTGTACATTTTTCTTCTTTGGCGGAAACGAAGAGTTCGGTTGGAGAGGATTTTTACAAAAAGAAATGCAAAAAAAATATAATCCATTAATAACTGCTCTGGTAATATCTGTTTTGTGGAGTTTTTGGCACCTCCCCTTATATTACAATGGTATTTACACAACCGGTGGATTCAATGATTTGTTACCACGTTTTTTATTTCAAGTCCCTATTACTATCATATTTACATACTTTTATAACAAATCTTCATATTCAATACTGTCGGTAGTTATCTTACACGCAATGCTTAATAATGTGCCAAAAGCGATTGGAAATTCATATGTAGTTTCATTGATCTTTTTATGCTTAATCTGTTTTTACTTTATTTATAATGATAAAATGTGGAAGAAGAAATCTTTCCAGTTAGTATATGAAAAATAAATTAAGAGCTACGATTAACAACAAATAAACACCTTATACTTATTTTTCATTTAAAATAAGATTAAATTTGATAAACATTTCACAAGCTCATTTACAATACAATAAATTGGCAACTTATTGTTGAATCATTACAGCATAAAAAAGAAATCTAATGAAAGAATTTTGGAACGGCAGATACGAAAGCAGCGAATATGCTTATGGTACTGAGCCTAATAAATATTTTAAAGAAATATTAAATAATTATAATCTAGAAGGAAAAATACTTTTACCAGGCGAAGGAGAAGGTAGAAATGCTGTTTATGCTGCAAAAAAAGGATTAAATGTTTTTGCTTTTGACATAAGTATTGAAGGCAAAAAAAAGGCACTTAAATTGGCTGATAAAGAAAAGGTTAGCATTACTTATGAAGTAGGCGATTTTTTGCAAATGTCACTTACAAATAACAGTTTTGATGTGGCTGCCATGATATTTGCTCACTTCCCTCCGAATATAATTTCCATTTATCATAAAAAAATAGCAGAGTTGGTTAAACCCGATGGAATAATAATTTTAGAAGGTTTTAGCAAGGGACATTTTGATCTTCAACAAAGAAATCCAAATGCAGGAGGACCTAAAAATGTTGATTTATTATTCTCAATCCATCAAATAAAAACCGATTTTTCCAACTTTGAAATTTTAGAACTGGCAGAAAAAGAAATTGAACTTAAGGAAGGTGAGTTTCACAAAGGAAAAGCAAGAGTAATAAGGTTTTGTGGCAGGAAAAAAGTATAGTATATTTTATAGTTTATTAATTGTTCTAAAATAAATAAAATCTTATTTTTACAGGCATAATTCTTAACAAAGAGTAATACTTTATATTTTAGTATTTTATGTAGTTTTTATCAAGTGTATTTAATTTATTGCCCTTTAAAGTTATTTTGCTGATTTTGTAAACTTTAAAACAAAAACGGTATATGCTAATAATTTATGAAGTTTCTTAGACATTATTATTGATACTATAAAGTTAACATATATGAAGGAACTATGAAAGATATAACTTACCGTTTCGAAAAAGCACTACTTAATCTCGACAAGGTTGAAGCTAGAAGATTATTGGATAGAGTTGGGAATAATTTCAAGCCTCTTGATTTAGTAAGCAAAATTGTTGTTCCGGCTCTTGAACGAATAGGAGATGCATGGCAGGATGGAAGTGTTGCCTTATCACAAATTTATATGAGTGGTAGAATTTGTGAACAACTAATTGATGAGCTGCTCCCTCCTAGTTCAGATAAAAGAAAACATCAACCCAAAATGGCAATTGCCGTGCTCGATGACTTTCACTTTTTAGGTAAACGAATTGTCCATTCACATATTCGCTCTGCCGGCTTTGAAATTAAGGATTATGGCAGGAAAACTGTTGATGAATTAGTATCAAGTATTACTGAAGATGATATTGATGTTATTTTCATCTCAACTCTTATGTACCCATCAGCTTTAAATGTACAGCATGTTAAAGAGAAATTATCGGTAGCGGCGCCAAAAGTTAAAATAGTAGTTGGTGGTGCCCCATTTAATATGGATACTAAATTGTGGCAGCAAGTAGGAGCCGATGCAATGGGGCATGATGGTGGTGAAGCATTAAAATATATAAACAAAATGATGGAGGAATAATATGAGCACGATGACATCACTACAGAGAGTTCTTACAACTCTCGGCCAAAAAGAGCCCGACAGAGTTCCCTTATTTCTTCTACTAACCATGCACGGGGCAAAGGAATTGGGAATGTCTATTAAAGAATATTTCTCAAAAGGTGAAAATGTGGCTGAAGGTCAAATCCGCCTTCGCAAAAAATACGGACATGATTGCTATTATGCTTTTTTCTATGCACCTATTGAGGTAGAGGCCTGGGGAGCTGAGGTAATTTATCTGGAAGATGGTCCCCCAAATTCTGGAAACCCAATAATTAAGGATGCAAAGGAAATTCTAAAACTTAGTCCCCCGTCAGTTAAAGGAAATGCGGCCTTGGAAAAAAACTTAAAATGTATTGAGATTCTGAAAACTAGTGGAGAAGAAGAAGTACCAATTGTAGGTGTGGTAATGTCACCTTTCTCTTTACCTGTAATGCAAATGGGGTTTGAGAAATATCTTTTACTCATGTATGAGGAACCTGAAATTTTTGAACACTTGATGAAAATTAATGAAGAGTTCATAGTTTCTTGGGCCAATGCTCAACTGGAGGCAGGCGCAACAGCAATTACCTATTTTGATCCGGTGTCATCCACATCCATTATTCCCAGAGAACTTTTCTTAAAAACCGGCTATCAGATAGCAAAAAGAACATTAGCAAGAATAAATGGTCCTACAGCAGTACACATGGCTTCAGGCAGATGTTTACCAATTATAGATGACCTTGCAGAAGTGGGCACAGCTATAGTTGGAACAAGTGTGTTAGAAGACCTTTCAGAGGTAAAGGCTGCCTGCAGTAAGCTACTTACTGTTCTTGGAAATTTAAATGGTATTGAGATGTGCCGGTGGACAAAAAAAGAAGCCGAAGATGCAGTTAAAAGTGCAATTGTTAAAGCTGCAACCGGCGGAGGATTTATACTGTCTGATAATCATGGGGAAATTCCATTTCAGGTTACTGATGAAATTATTATGACAATTGCCGAAACTGCCAGATCATATGGGAAATACCCTTTAAAAAAATAGAATAATGTCGGAGAAACTACAGTTTTTTGTTTGTGATAATTTTAAGGCCGATACAATTTCTGTCCTTTCAACAGGAAATTTTGATGATATAAATCCAGAATTTTTTCCCTCCAGATGTAGTCGTCCTGCCAAAACAAACAAACCATTCTCTAGTTTGAAATTATTTGACAATGGCAGTGATAACAATAAATGCCTATGTGGTTGTTCATGCTTGTCAGAAAACGACAAAAATTTTCTTGACAGTAAGAATATAAAACAACTATATCTTGACAACTGCTTTAAAATGTTTGCACCCAAAGCAATTATCGAACAAAAAATGAGCGAAGGGGCATATATTATAACCCCCGACTGGTTATCGAGGTGGAAAATATGGGCCAGGCAATGGGGAAACAAGGAACTGATAAGGGAAATGTTTTCAGAATCAATTACTAAACTGGTTCTGCTGGACACGGGTGTTGACCCGAATTCTAATGAATACCTGAGAGATTTCTCTGAATACGTCAATTGTCCAACAGAAACAATGAAAATTGGGCTGGATTATTATAAATTTTATTTGGAAAATGAAATCCTTAAGTGGAGGTTGAATAAGAATAAAAGTATCAGTAGCAAAATTGGGGTTAAAACCCAATCGGATTATGCTATGGCCCTCGACTTAATGGCCAACCTGCCACGCACAGAAAAGGAAGATGTTTTGGCTAACAGGATAATGGAAATCCTGATTATGATGTTTGCTGCTCGTAAAATTTCCTACGTATCGATTGTAGATTCTAAACCAGTAAATTCCTGGTCAATTCCCTCAGATCTGGATAAAAAAGAATGTGTTGAACGATTATCAAATTTCCCTCAACCAATAAAATTGACTGAATCAGGTAATGGATTTTGTATTAGAATCGGCAAAGGGGATAATATATTAGCAGTTATTGAATTAGATGAAATTGCTTTTCCTGAGAAGATTGATAAGTATCAAAACCTTGCTTTAGCTATGGCTGAAGTATTTGAATTGTCAATTGAAAATTCCAGGTTTTATCAGAATATTCTGGAAATGAATGCTACTCTTAAAAATCTAAATATCACAAAAGATAAATTATTCTCTATAATAGCTCACGATTTGAGAAGTCCCTTTAATCATATATTAAGTTTTTCAGAACTTTTATTAGATGAGGCTGATAATATTGAAACTGAACAACTTGAACATTATTCTAAAATAATTAACAGGTCTGCAAAAAACACTCTTGTTTTATTGGATAATCTGTTGAATTGGGCAAAATCGCAAACCGGACAACTACGTTTTGAACCAGAAAATCATTATTTTAAGTATATTATTAAAGAAATAATTGAACTTTCAAGTAATAGTGCAATAAATAAAAACATATCACTTAATTTTTTTAATGAAGAGGATATTGTTGTTTTTGCTGATTCTCAAATGTTAAAAACAATTTTGAGAAATCTTATTTCCAACGCCATAAAATTTACAAATTTAAATGGAGAAGTAAGTATTAATGCATTAAAGAAAAACAATTATGTTGAGATTGCTATTTCTGATAATGGTACTGGCATGAATGAAGAAACTCAAAACAAACTCTTTAACTTAGACACAAATGAAACAACTCAGGGCACTGCAGAAGAGAAAGGATCAGGTCTGGGATTAATACTTTGTAAAGAATTTGTAGAAAAACACGCCGGGAAAATTTGGGTTGAGAGTGAGTTAGGTAAGGGTAGTGTTTTTAAATTTACTTTACCTATTAACCAGGAAAATTGAGAAAGAATAATCACTTCTTTGATTAACAAAACAAACTAGATTGACGAAATTGCACATATTACACACCTTAAGTTTTTAAGAAAAAAGTAGTAGCAAATTATATATGAAAAAACCTTTGTGAGTTAATTCCGGCTTTAAGCCGATAGTGTACAAAAAACAATATGGCCGATATTGGCATCAGGCATGAGCAGGCAATAAAACTCCTCTTAAAATTTATAGTATTTGTAAAATAAAGTGATAAAAAAGCCTCTGTACAAATTAGCATAATACCTATTGCGATAACAATTATTGCGAAAACGTTGAAGCCAATAAGGAAAAAGTAGAGGATTTAAATTTGACAGAAATCATAAAAGAAATTAATAACAAATGAATTGGATATTATTAATAATTGCCGGACTTTTTGAGGTGGCTTTTGCAGCTTGTCTTGGAAAAGCAAAAGAATCAACAGGAATTGAAACAACTTATTGGTACATAGGTTTCTTGATTTCTTTAGGAATAAGTATGTTACTGCTTATAAAAGTGACTCAGCAACTACCCATAGGAACTGCATATGCAGTTTGGACGGGAATTGGTGCTGTGGGTACAGTTTTGATTGGAATTCTGGTTTTTAAAGAACCAGCTACATTTTGGCGAATATTTTTCATTACAACTTTAATTGCCTCTATTATCGGACTGAAAGTAGTTTCCCATTAATAGGATAAAAAAAGGATCATACTGCAAGCAATGCTTATAAGTAATTGGGTCGAAAGTGGTAAAATAAAAGTATAAACAAAAAACAGAGGCCGGTGCAAAACGAAAAGTTAAGGAGTAAAATCACCAAATGCTTCTGGCCAAGCCGCTGACAAACATGATATCAAATCATAGATCCAAAAAATTCCACCTATCTCTCCATTAATTTTATTAAATATTTCCCTACATTTACCGCAATAATACCTCATCATAATACATGACCAAAAAGGTTGGTTTTTTTTAGTGAATAGATTTGTAAAATACTATTTTAAAACATTTTCCAAAAGGTATATACCTCATTAACTATTACTTATTGGATTGTATTAATGTGTTATATAGGTTTAGGGGTAATAGGTGTTATCTATAATATGAATATAAATATACCAAATTAATATGGCTATAGATTATCCTTCAATATTGCTTTTTCTGGCAATTAATAATTTATATATCATCACCCTTTTTACCTATCAATATTTTTATCACCATAAAAAATGGTATTTATGGGTGTTTATTGTTGGCATTTTATTTCAAACAATTGCCCTTATTCTGGTAGGTAATAGAAATACTTTGCCATTTTTTTATTCTGTGCAACTAAGTAATTTCTTTTTAATTTCCAGTTTTGCTTTAACATCCTTTGGCCTTGTTTCGTTTGACGGGAAAATTCGTAAAAATATTTTATGGCTTTTCTTTGTTTTCACCATTCTGTTTTATTCTTCTTTTCTGGCAACTGCAGAAAGCAAAACGATTCGTATTATTATACAGATAATTGCCAGTTCGTTTTTCTATGGAACCGGTGCTTTTTACCTTCTTATAAATAAGAATAAATACAAATTCTCCATAATATTAAGTATTGTACTAATCATATATTCCATATTCCAGTTATTTCGTGCATCTATTATTTATAGTACGGGTCCGTCGTACGATTTTATGGCAGGTTCTACAATTGATAATTGGTACCTAATAATTTCGGTGTTTGTAATTAGTGCTTCCAGCATAGGATTTATAATGCTTTTAAAGGAAATAGATCAAAAAACGATACTTCTTAAAAATATAATAATAGAACAAGATAAGGTTAAACTTGAAGAGTTAAATATAACTAAAGACAAACTATTTTCAATTATTGCTCATGATTTAAGAAGTCCGTTTAATAATATTTTAGGTTTTTCCGATCTACTAATCAATAATTTAAAGGACTATAAAATTGCACAACAAGAAAGATATTTAGGCATTATTAATTCATCGGCAAAAAACACACTTGTGCTGCTCGATAATTTGTTAAACTGGGCAAACTCGCAAACCGGAAATATAGATTTCAATCCTAAAAAATTAATCTTGTCATCAGTTGTTAGTGAAATAATTGAATTATCAAATACGGTTGCAATCACAAAAGACATATCATTAATTCATAATTGTCCGCAAGATATTGAAGTAAGTACCGATGAAGATATGTTAAAAGCAGTTTTACGAAACCTCATTTCCAATGCAATAAAATTCACAAATCCGGGCGGAAAAATAAGCGTGATTGCAATAAAAGGGCAAAATCAAATTGAAATTACAGTTTCTGATAATGGTGTTGGAATGAATGAAAACACTAAAAATAAGTTATTCAGAATTGAAACAAATGAGTCAACCAATGGAACTGCAAATGAAAAAGGTTCTGGTTTGGGCTTAATACTTTGCAAAGAGTTTGTTGAAAAACAGGGCGGAAAAATTTGGGTAGAAAGCGAAGAAGGAAAACGTAGCGATTTCAAATTTACTTTGCCTTTAATTAAACCGGAATGAAAGATAAAATAACTGATAATAAATAAACTTCTTTTCTAAACAGTTTCGAGTATAAGAAAATTTAAGCACCTCAACTAAACGGGAGTTTGCAATTACTATAAAACCTGCCTGCATTAAACAAAATTGGGTAGAAATGATTTGTGATTCCCTAAAATTCAGGCATACTCAAAGTTTTATGTAGATTAATACATTTCTCAATAAAAAAACCGGCCATGGAATCGTATCCCGGCCGGTTTTCATATTACTAAAAATAAACTCTATTTTATTTCTCTGTTAAGTTCATAATCTCCAATTATGATTTTTGTCCACAAACCATCAGAATTGGTTTCAACTTTTACATTGTAAGTTTTAACCAATTTAAAATCGAAATGACCTTCGTCAGAAGCTGGTTTTACATCAGCACCATTGGCTTTTGCAATATTCGTTACCAAATCAACTCCCTTTGGATTTACTTCTTTATCTGCAGCACGCTGACGAGAATATTCTTTGGAAGTTTCTTCACCAAATTTCTTTTTGATATTTGCATGAACATTAATACGAGCATTAATTATAACATAAGCAACTTCAAGTTTTGAAGGATAGCCATTTTTATCAAACTGGGTAACCTTATACGATTCTTTATAATCTCCCGATTCGATATCAACACGGTACTCCTCTTTGTCAATAGTATTCTTAAATCCCCAATCTGATTTGCTGCTGATAACAACCTCTTTGTAAAAGCCATTTTCTGTAAAAACTTTTATCTCACCATTTTGGAAACCATACTCCTGATTTAAACCTTCTTTTTCAAAAATTGGAAACGCATCATCAAATACAAACTTTCCAGGATTATAATAACTAAACTGATTTGCTCCTTTGCGGTATACATCAGCATTTAATGAACTTTCGCCAAACTTCTCTAGGAAACTGTGCATATGACTTGGATGATTACTACTGTTATCAGGAAGGGTATAATCTTGTTTTATCTTATCAAACTCATTTTCACCCCTTACTTTAACTGCTTCAAGTATATTCTTACTGTAATCGTAGGAAATGTTGGCCAATTCGTTGGCATTTTCTTTAATAACGGAAGTTGCCTTTTTTACATCAGCCCCTTCTTCTGTTGGATAAACAGGCATCGGAGCAGGAAGTCCCAAACGTTTTGAAATCAGTATACTTCTGGCTATAGATACACCTGGCACGAAGTAAGGAAGTTTAGGAGCGCCATAGCCCGGATTTGCCAGGATACCTGCTGCGTAATACTCGGCAAAAGGATACAAACTATTATACGCTTCCAGTGTTTTTAAATCCTTTGTACCCCAATTACCAGAACCATTGGTAATCTTGTCGAAGATATCTTTATTGAGTTCCTTTACTTTGGCGATATGCTCTTTCGACTTTTCCGGATTAATCAGCCAACTGTAGCCTGCTGCCAAATCATAATGAATAGCCCATTTTTCATCATTATCCACCTGGTCGAGCATGTTTTCCCATTTACCAACCAGTGATTTCATTTTACCCATTTCTTCTGTGCTAAGCACTAACCCTTTTTTATCCTTCATGATGTCTTCATAATCATTGGCCAAATCCTTCGAATCTTTATTGCTTTTAGCCCACATGATTGGCATAGGAATTTCAAATTCCTTAACTCCATACATTCCGTAAACCACTCTCTGTACGTGCTCAACAGCACCATCAATACAGGCTTGTTCGTAAGGATGTTTATTTTCTCCTTCCTTAGAAACGGAAACTCCAAAAGCAGATGATCCTCCTGCATTTTTTGGCCATGATTTAGAAGTGCCACGACCGCTTACTGCACCAAAGTCACGCTCATAAATCAATTTCCCCTGTTTGTTATATACCATTACTTTGGTTTTTACTCGGTAACTGAATACATGTTCCCCGTTTTTATTCTTCATAGGCTCTCCCATGGGCTTGGCCATATGGTCAGGAAGATATGCAATGATAACTCTGAGTTTTCCATTGCCCACCTCATCGTCAAAATCACCGGGAATAAGGGTCCACACATCTTGCTCCTCCTGCTTGTTGGTTAGTACTTCTTCAGCAAAAAGATCCATACCCTTCTTGGCAAGATTACTATTAACCTTTTTGGTCAACTTACCAAAACCAGCCGAAATTGCAGCATTTACTTCATCTTTCTCTTCAAGTATGTACACAAAAGCAGTACTAAACTCTGCCCCCTCTGAAGGAAGCTGAATATACTTTACAGGATCAAGATTATTAAATTTTTGCGCAAAAAGGCTGGAGGACATCATCGAAGAAAATCCCATTAAGACGCATAAAACTAGAATATAAAAATTCTTCTTTTTCATATAATTTTTTTGGTTTAAATGATTAATTATTTAACAATATAATACTATAAATGCCGAATTATTAAGTCCGGCACAAATTTAAATTCCAATAAAATGATTCTACAACTATCAAAAAAAAAGACTAATTTGTTTTGTCCTTTTTTGCAACGTAAAAATACAAAAACTTCATAAAAAAACAGGATTTCTCAATCTATAATAACCACAATTTGAAGGCCGCTAATATACCATAGAAGTTGCATATTACTTAGCCTCTGTTTATTATGAGTATATACAGAATCATTCTAAATTTAAAAAAAATTACAATAATATTTTACTGCCACTGTTCCTCCCTAACTTACAAATAAATTTACTTTAATTTAGAAAAGTATACTATTTCATTAATTTATTTCTTTACTGCTTTTTGCAGGATGAATATAAAGTTTGCAAATAATTTCTTTTTCATAAATGCAATAAACATTTCATTACCTGCTTTTGTTAAATTGCGTTAAAGAATCCCTTGTTTTCCATACAAAGCTTGACAAAGCAAACAAAACCAATTAAGTTTGCATCGCACACGATATAATCGCTATCGGTTTAATAAAATGATATGGTAAAACAGATAAGTACAACAAAAACGCAAAATGTTTTCAGAATCCTCCTGGCTATATTTATGGTCTTTGCCGGAATTAGTCATCTGGCTTTTAACAGAATGGAGTTTCAGGCACAAGTTCCTGATTGGGTTCCTTTTAGCAAAGATTTAATAGTTATTTTATCTGGCATAGTAGAAATAATACTTGGCCTTGGATTAGCTTTTTGGAAACAACAAAGAACTACATTTGGTTGGGCACTGGCAGTATTTTTTATACTTATCTTTCCCGGTAATCTGGCGCAGTACATCGAGGGCAGAGACGCCTTTGGCCTTGACTCCGATGGAGCCCGATTGATTCGACTGTTTTTCCAACCAGTACTTATAGCCTGGGCTTTATGGTCGGCAGGATCATGGAAAGCCTGGAGAAAATCTATTCACCAAGCAAAAAGCAAATAATGGAAGATTCAAAATTAAAATTGGAAAATCAAATATGCTTTCCTATTTACTCTACGTCTCGTTTAATAACGAAAGCATATAAGCCTTTTCTGGATGAAATAGGTCTTACCTATCCACAGTACTTAGTACTTATGGTTTTGTGGGAAACAGATGAGATTTCAGTTAATAAGATCACTCAAAAATTGATGCTTAACACAAATACCATTTCTCCATTGCTAAAGCGAATGGAAAAATTGGAACTTCTTAAACGATCCCGTTCTACAAAGGATGAACGAAGTGTAAATGTTAAGTTAACAGAAAAGGCTAAACAACTGAAAACCGGAGCCAGACCAATTCCCGAAAAACTCCTTAAAACATTACTCAATGAAAACATTAACCTAACTGATGTTTTACAACTAAAAGAGATGCTTAACGAATGGATAAAAATTCTCGCAGATAAAACGAAAAATATTGATTGACTCATCCGGTTAACGGTAATTAATCAAATTTGAATAAAAGCAGTTTGTACTGTTTAAAAAGAATAAAACTATGAATACAACAAAAACTATTAATTTAAAAACCAGACCAAAAGGTAAACCTAAGTTAACTGACTTTGAAATCAGCACAACAGACATACCTTATTTACAGCAAGGAGAAGTCTTATTGAGCAGCAAGTATGTTTCTGTAGATCCGTATTTAAGAGGTAGAATGAGCGATGCTCCCTCCTATGTTGAACCATTTAAACTCAATAAACCAATCTCATCAGCTATAATAGCTGAAGTCCTAGAAACTAAGAACGCTAATTTCAATAAAGGCGATTTCGTTTCAGGCATGTTGCAATGGAAAGAAATACAAACTGCAAAAGGTGATGGACTTTCAAAAGTAGATAAGGAGCAAGCCCCACTTTCGGCATATCTTGGAATTTTGGGAATGACAGGGCTTACAGCGTATTTAGGATTGACAGAGATAGGAAAGCCAAAAAAAGGAGAAACACTGCTTGTATCAGGTGCCGCCGGAGCCGTTGGTAGTATAGTGGGACAAATAGGTAAAATACTTGGATTGCGTGTTGTAGGTATTGCCGGAACCGATGAAAAAATAGAAATGCTTAAATCCGAATTTGGTTTTGATGTAGGTATTAATTATAATGCAACAGAAAATATGTCGGCAGCCATTGCAACAGCATGTCCTGAAGGTGTGGATATTTATTTCGATAACGTTGGAGGTGAAATTTCTGATGCCGTACTTTTCAATATTAATAAATTTTCAAGAACCATTAACTGTGGAGCAATATCTGTTTATAATAATACTGAACCTCCAAAAAGTATTAGCGTGCAGCCGTTCCTGGTAAAGAAAAGTTCTTCAATGCAGGGCTTTTTAGTTTTCGATTACGTTGATAAACATCCTGAAGGAATCAGGAAATTATCAGAATGGTTAGAACAAGATAAATTAAAATATACTGAAACTATCATGGAAGTATTTGAAAATATCCCACAAGCCTTTTTGGATCTTTTTGAAGGGAAGAACAAAGGAAAAATGGTAGTTAAACTTTAAAAAATTATACTATGAGATTATCATATTTATTAGTACTTATATTGAGTCTTAGTCTTTTATCGGCTTGCAGCCAGCATTCAAATAAAGACAATCAGAATAAAACAAATCAAAAAAAAGTTTTATTTGTATTAACCTCCCATAACGAATTGGGAGAAACCGGGGAAAAAACGGGATTTTGGTTAGAGGAATTTGCAACCCCCTATTACAAATTACTCGACAAGGGGGTAAAAATCACTATTGTATCTCCTAAAGGAGGAAAAGCACCCATAGACCCCAGAAGTAAATCAGAAAACAGTCAAACTGAGGCTACAAAGCGTTTTTTTAATGATGAGGCTGTACAAAATATCATTAAAAATACAATGAAACTTGAGGATGTAAAAGCAGAAGACTATGATGCAGTCTTTTATCCGGGTGGTCATGGCCCGCTTTGGGATCTCGCTGAAAGTAAAACTTCTAAAACTTTGATAGAAGCATTTAATAAACAAGGAAAACCAATGGCTTTTGTATGTCATGGCCCTGCTGTTTTAAAGAATGTTGAAAATACTAAAGGTGAGCCATTGGTAAAAGGAAAAAAGGTAACCGGTTTTACAAATACTGAAGAAGAAGCAGCACAATTAAGCAATGTTGTACCATTTAAAGTTGAGGATATGTTAAAGAAAAATGGAGGAATTTATTCTAAGGCTGCTAATTGGAATGTGAATGTTGTTAAAGATGGTAATTTAATTACCGGACAAAATCCTGCTTCTTCAAGCCGGGTAGCCGAATTGTTGTACGAGTCGATTAAATAATTTTAAGCACTAAATAGTTCTAAGATTCTTTAGCACCCCAACTTTCCAACATTACCATACATTTGCGTATGGCTTTTATCAAAAAAATAAAAAGATTAAAACCAGATTTTATAAATCTGGTTTTAATCTTAATAATTGCTTTTTTGTTGAGGGGAATGATGGACAAGATTATCTTTCAAAGACAATATATACCAATTACTACTTGGAGTTACCATTATTACTGAAGTAAAATTTTATTAAATCAGAAAAATTCAACCTCTTTATTAACACCGGTATTTTAAATAAATATTTATTTTATCAAAAAGTTAAAACATCATATATAAAAAACTTCAAAGAGCAACCACATTCCGAATTTAAAGGTTTCACAAACATATTCTATTGGATAATTGCAGCAAAAATAAACTGGTATCGAATTCAAAATGAACAAATTTAATTTTTGTTTGTTTCCTTCTTTCGAGTATTCATTAGTATATTTCCATAAAAAGGATTATGTAGATACTAAAATATATTTTACTTGGTTTAAACCTTTCTTTAACATATAATCTTTGACAAGCCTTTTAATTTAATAGATCTGGATTAATTAACAAGAAGTCTTGTAAGACATAAAATCATAAAACAAAAAAAGCCGACATCTCTGCCGGCCTCAATCAAAAATAATTCCCTGAAATTTAATTTTCCAAATTCTTCTCAAGATTATCAATAATTTTCTTGTTTACTTTTCTTGGATTTTTAGTCTTGAAAGATTTCAACTCTTTCAAAGCAATTTTTCCATATTCATAAAGTCCTGATGGATTTTTATCATGATCGTAACTTCCAATACAATATTCAAGTTTCGATTTAATTTCAGTTTGTGATTCAATATTTAATTTATCAAATAGTTGAACCGCTTCTTCGCATGCATTTCTGAATTTCTCTGTATTTGCCATTTTTAATAATTTAATTAATAAATTGATTTCCCTTTTTATATTATTTAGCAAAATTAAAACTGTTTTAAGCAATTGAATATCTTTCTTTTAAATTATAGTTATTTTTTCACATAAAATTATAAACTATAGATATAAGTATCTGAACCCCCTAATTGATAACGTTTGCACTAAGGATAAAATAATTATATTCTCAATCATTTAAATTAAATTTTGTTCAAAATCACCAAAACTCAACATTGAATGATTAGTTTTTGTAATTTTCATTTCCCAAATGGTAAATAATGGAAACTGTTAAAACCATTGATATTTTTTACTTTTCAGGAACCGGAAATGCAAAACAAATTGCCTTGTGGTTTTACGAATTTGCAGTAAAAAAAAATATCGATTGTAAAGTTTTTAATATCGCCAAAATAGGTGCTATAAAACCTGAAAATATCAATCCCGACTCTTTGATATTAATTGTATCACCCACTCATGGTTTCAATTTTCCAAAAATTACTCTCGACTTTATAAATCATTTTCCCAAAGGGAAAAACAGAATCGTATTAATGAATACCAGAGGAGGCTTGAAACTAGGCAGATATGTAACGCCCGGACTTAGTGGTATAGCCTTTATTTTATCATCATTAATATTAAAGGGGAAAGGTTATAAAATTCTTGGTCAGATTCCTTTCGACATGCCATCAAACTGGATTTCCATTCACCCGGCACTCAATGAAAATTCAGTAAAATTTCTTCACAGAAAAAATTATGAACGGATTGAAAAGCATGCAAATAAAATATTTTCAGGAAAACCTGATTTTCTCGCATACAGAGATTTGGTTCAGGATATTTTAATTTCACCCATTTCGCTTGGATACTATATTGTAGGTCGCTTTGTTTTTGCTAAATCATTTTATGCTTCGGCAAATTGTAATAATTGCGGATTATGTATTAAAGAATGCCCTGTAAAAGCAGTTAAAACAGTGAATAATCGTCCATACTGGACTTTCAATTGTGAAAGTTGTATGAAGTGTATGAACTCCTGCCCTGAAAAAGCAATTGAAACTGCTCACGGGTTACTTATAGGCATTTGGATTATTAACTCTGTTTTGCTTGCCTTTCTGCTAAACAACTTATTGAAAATTGATATTGAATCCGAATTAATAGGCAGAATAATATCAACTTTAGCATTCTTTATTCTTTTGTGGTTCGGATACAAATTTCAACATATCTTACTCAAAAACAGATTTATTGCAAGATTAATCTCGTTTACATCCTTAACCCGGTTTAAGTTTTGGGGACGTTATAATTCTATTCCTGATAGTAAATAGAATCGAAAGTTTAGAATTTTCCAATGAAATATTTTTATTTTTGCAACCGCAAACTAAGCATCTTGCTATACTTTAAGAATTAATAAACTCAATTATATGAACTCTACTACAAAAAAAAGACGTTATCCTGATATTTCAAGAGGAAACGCTGCAATAATAGGTGGGTTAGCACTCCTGATTATGGCAATAATTGCTCCCATCGCAGACTTATCCATTTTTCAAAAACTTATCGTTAATGGCGATGCTGCAAAAACTGTAATGAATATTATTGCCTCCGAAACATCTTTTCGCCTGGGCATTTTTCTTTTTGTAATAGTTCTATTGCTCGACATTATTGTGGCGTGGGCCCTTTACGTATTTCTAAAACCCATTAATAAAAGCTTATCATTATTAGCAGCTTGGTTACGCATTGTTTATACTGCTATACTTGGAATTGCAATAAGCTATCTATTTAGCGTTCTTAACCTTCTAAATGCTCCTGACTACATCAATGCATTCCAAAATGATCAATTAAATGCTTTAGTAATGATTTCATTGAAGAGTTTTAGAAGTGTTTGGGAATTCGGATTAGCAATATTTGGGTTTCATCTGTTACTAGTGGGATATCTTGTATTTAAAGCCGCTTATATGAAAAAAGTACTAGGCATTTTAGTTATTATTGCTGGCTTAGGATATATTATTGATAGCTTTGGCAGATTAATTTCCACAGAGTATAATATTACTGTGGGAATGTTCACCTTTATAGGGGAAGTTATTCTGCTATTTTGGCTTCTTTTTAAAGGTAGAAAAGAAAAACAGAGAGAAAAAACCAAGAGCAGCAACTCAACTTTAAGCACTGGTCATTAAGCATTCTTTGCCTGCCGAAATGAAAAGAAGGTAGGGGTCACTGGTAATTGGTCATTAGGCACTAGTTATTGGTTATTCTGTCTACTTATTCCAGGACAAGACACTCATAATTCATAACTCATAACTTTTAACTCGATGAACTTTAGCGCACTCGATAAACTCTAGGCACTTTAGTGCACTCAAAAGAATTCCTATCTTTACCGCCTCAAAAATTAAGGTTGAAAACAAGATTATCCGGCATATTAATTTTATTATTACTGGTGGTTCCAATCATCGCCACTTACTCTTATTTGTATATTACAAAACAGAAAATAAGAAAAGAGGTAAAGCATAATATATTGAATAAACTTGAAAAGGAAAATCTTATTTTATTGACTTTCACCAAGGAAGAAACAGAAAACCTGGATTGGAAACATTCGAGCGAATTTGAATTCCAGGGCCAGATGTACGATATTGTAAAGCAGGAAATTCAGGGTGAAAATATTTTATATTGGTGTTGGAACGACAATAAAGAAACTAAAATAAACAATCAAATCAACTCATTGCTGACCTTTGTTTTGGGAAAAGACCAACGAAACAAAGAGAACCAAAAACGATTGAACAACTATTTTAACTCGCTCTTTTTCAGCGAAATCCCGACATACAATTTAGTTGTACTTCAAAGAGATTATAAATACAATATTTTAAAAATAGCATGCCACAAATTATCTAATTCACCTCCTTCCCCACCTCCAGAAATTGCTTAAACAAA
This sequence comes from Marinilabiliales bacterium, assembly GCA_002869365.1. Lineage (GTDB taxonomy): Bacteria > Bacteroidota > Bacteroidia > Bacteroidales > F082 > BM524. Next base: position 19,688 of record PKTA01000145.1, read on the forward strand.
TTCCAACAACAAACTGAATGTCAAATATTTGACATCAAGAAATAATATATTTGTTTAATGCAATAAAATCATAATGAAGAAAATTTATATTTTATTATTGTTGTTAGTTGCTACTATATATGGCAAAACTCAAACAATAAGTATTACAGACCAGGAAACCGGAAAAGCGCTGGAAATGGTAACTCTGATGAGTGAATACCCAAAGGCATTTACTACAACTAATGTAAATGGGCAGGCTGATATAACAAGTTTTAAAGGCTCTACTGAAATTGAAATCAGAAGTTTGGGTTATAAAGCAATAATTAAAAGTTACAATGATATAAAATCGGATAATTTTGAAATTGGTATGGAAATTTACAACTTAAACCTTGATGAGGTGGTAGTTGCAGGAAGCCGCTGGCGTCAGTCGTCCGACAATATTCCTTCAAAAATTGTGACCATCTCCCCTACGGAGATAAACCTTCAAAATCCACAAACCGCTGCCGACCTTTTGGGTATTTCAGGGAAGGTTTTTATACAGAAAAGTCAGCAAGGAGGAGGAAGTCCGATGATAAGAGGTTTTGCTACTAACCGTTTACTTTATACAGTAGATGGAGTTAGGATGAACACAGCAATTTTCAGAGGAGGAAACATCCAGAATGTGATAAACCTGGACCCCTTTACCATGGAAAATACGGAAGTCCTTTTCGGCCCTGGTTCGGTTATTTATGGCAGTGATGCCATTGGAGGAGTAATGAGTTTCCAAACCTTAACTCCACAATTTTCACTAACCGACAAACCAATGGTTACCGGCAAAGCTATTAGTAGATTTTCTACTGCAAGCAAGGAAAAAACAGGACATTTTGATGTAAATGTAGGATGGAAAAAATGGGCAATGGTAACAAGTTTCAGCGCGTGGGATTTCGATAATTTGCGCCAGGGACACCATGGCCCCGACGATTATATAAAACCATACTATGTTCAGCGTCAGGATAGTGTTGACAGAGTTATCACACAAAGTGATCCTCTATTACAGGTTCCTTCTGCTTATTCGCAAATGAATTTAATGCAGAAAATTCGCTTTAAACCAAATGAACATTGGGATTTTCAGTACGGATTTCATTATTCTGAAACTTCTTCTTACGGAAGATACGACAGACATAACCGAATGAAAAATGGATTACCTCGCTATGCAGAATGGAATTACGGACCTCAAAAATGGTTAATGAATAATCTGAATATTACTCATACCTCCGATAATGTAATTTTTAATCAGATGACCATCCGCTTGGCGCAACAATCATTCGAAGAAAGTCGTATTGATAGATCTTTCAATAAAAACGACAGAAATAGTAATACCGAAAAAGTTGAGGCTTATTCCATAAACCTGGATTTTGTAAAGTGGACAGGCGGTAAAAACACCATTTATTACGGTCTGGAATATGTTCGCGATGATGTTAAATCAACCGGAAGCATAAGCGATATTTCAACAGGAATAACTGTTGACGGACCTGCACGATACCCCAACTCATCATGGACCTCCATTGCTGCTTATATAGAAGATGTTTATAAAGTTTCGAACAATTTTACTTTACAGGGTGCTTTAAGATATAATCAGTTTATTTTGGATGCTGATTTTACTAATAATACAAATTTCTATCCTTTCCCATTTACAACTGCAAATATCAACAAAGGAGCATTAACAGGTTCTATCGGAGGTGTTTATCGCCCATCTGGCACATGGATAATAAGTGCGAACTTGGGAACAGCTTTTCGTTCGCCAAATGTTGATGATATAGGAAAAGTATTCGATTCAGAACCCGGTGCTGTCGTGGTTCCAAACCCCGATTTGAAAGCAGAGTATGCCTATAATTTTGATTTGGGAGTTGCCAAAGTAATAGCCGATGTTGTAAAAATTGATCTTACCGCTTATTATACATATTTACAAAATGCAATGGTAAGGCGCGATTATCAACTGAATGGTTTAGACAGCATTATGTTTGAGGGTGAGATGAGTAAAGTGCAGGCTTTGCAAAATGCTGCAGTAGCCAATGTTTACGGCGTGCAGTTTGGACTGGAAGTAAAAATGCCTTCAAACTTTACTTTCTCTACAGATTTAAATTTCCAGAAGGGAGAAGAAGATATGGATGATGGTACCAAAAGTCCTACACGACATGCAGCACCTTTCTTCGGCATTTCCCGACTTAACTATCGATTTAATAAATTGAATCTGGAATTTTATACTAACTATCAAGGGGAACGTAAATATGATGAACTGCCTGTTAGTGAGCAATCGAAAGATGAAATTTATGCCAAAGATAAAAATGGTAAGAACTACTCCCCGGCCTGGTATACCTTAAACATAAAGGCCATTTATGATTTGGAAAACCAGTTTATTCTGAGTGCGGGTATAGAAAACATAACCGATCAAAGATATCGTCCTTACAGTTCGGGCATTTCTGCTCCCGGCAGAAATTTCATTCTTTCTTTGAGATATAACTTTTAAATTATATTCCGGCCGCTTCGATGAAGCGGCCGGAAATATCTTCTACCATAAATTAATGATGATCAGCCCTTTTCCACCAACTTACTGTTGCCCAATAACTAAATAAAAAAGTAAGAACCAAAATGACGTAACTGCTGGTATTTAACTCCATGCCCGGTATATTATTTCCAATGGCATATAATGCGGGTATCGACCAGGGAAAATAAGGCCCTAAACCAAGCAATCCGGCAAACTGAGCCAAAATAACTGTAAAAATAACTATCCCCAAAGGAGCAATAATTCCTCTGCTATAACCTGCGATAAATGCAATTGGCGGTGCTAAAAGTAAAGTTAATATTGTTGCTCCAAAATATGATTTAGTAAACTCAATAAACATTGCTGTAGACCATTGTTCTATTCCCACAACAAAGCCCATTCCTACTCCAACAACAAAAACCAAGGCACTCAATAGTATGCTCCAAAGAGAAATTATAATAAATTTTGAAAGCACTATTAATGATCTGTTTATTGGAAGAGCAATTATATCTTTCATTGTTTTAAAAGTATGCTCACTTGCAAAAACCCAGGTAGTTATAAATCCAAAACCGATTAGGCTTATTGATCCCAAAAGTTGATTAAGTACTCCAAAATAACCCAGCCAGTTTGAGGTTCCAAATATGTTTGCTTTCATCCCTACTATTCCGAGTTTAGAAGCTAATTCAGGATTTCGTGCAACAAACATCATCAATGATGTCATAAGAGGGATAAATATAAAAACTACTATTGTTCCAAAAAGCACTTTCGATCTTTTAATTTTCTCAAACTCAGCCCACAAAGCATTACTAATTTTTTTCATGATTTCTAATCCTTCAGTTTAATAGTTCTCAAAAAATATGATTCAAGGTCTTCTTCAATCACATTAAGTTGTGTTAATGCAATATTATTGCCCACAAGCAGATTTGCAATTTTATCAGGTCCTTCAATAAATTCCTTATCGGTTATAAGCAGTTTTCCATTTTCATTATCAATAGCCTTTATGTCCTTGTCTTGCAATAATAATTTTGTTGCTTTTTGGTCGAGCGTATTAATTATCAGGCGTTTTTCACAAAGTTTTTCAAGTTCCTGAGTATTTATCTCTTGTATTAAAAATCCATCATGAATGATTCCAATCCGAGTTGAAAATTTTGAAATCTCTCCAAGAATATGGCTGGAGATAAATATTGTAACTCCATGATTTTTTGCTAAATCAGTAAGTAATTCTCTTATTTCAAAAATACCTGCAGGATCGAGTCCGTTGGCAGGTTCATCGAGTATTAAAATTTTAGGATTATGAATTAGTGCTTTTGCTAGCCCCAATCGTTGTGCATTTCCCAGCGATAGGTTTTTCGCCTTACGATGAGAATACTTATTAAGTTTCAATTTATCTATCACATAATCAACTGTTTTACTGTCGTTTAAAAATCTCAATCGCCTTATAATTTCAAGATTCTCTCTAACCGTTAATTCAGGATAAGCATAAGGAACCTCTACCAAATAACCTATTTCCCTCCATAATTCGGTTTTGTCGGAACTCACTTTAATACCATTTAAAAATACCGTACCCCTATCTGGATTTATCATTCCTAGCATCATACGAATAGCAGTGGTTTTTCCAGCTCCGTTAAGGCCCAAAAAACCATATATCTCCCCTTTTCTAACATTCAACGATAAATTGGAAACAGCATTTACATCCTTATAAGTTTTAGTAAGGCCTTCTGTATTAATTACTTCATTCATGGTATCAATATTTATACAACAAACCGAACATTCGGTCTGTAATAATTCAAAAAAAATCAGACTTTTATATTTGTATAAATTGTATCAAAAGCATTTTGCAAATATTCTTTATATGGTTTTGTATTATCATTATTTATAAAACGAATAAACACACCATCAGTACTATACAAAAACAAATGTGCAAGATCTTCATCTGAAGAACTACTCTTAATTTCCTTATTCTTCCTTGCCAAAGCAATCATCGATTTCCATGCATCCAGATCATGTTTGTGCATTTCCAATTCCAATTCAAGAAATTCGGGAAAACGATTTACTGCCTCAAACAATATTAAAAAGAAATTAAAATTAGAAGATTCTCCTTTTTCATCATCAACAAGATTACTCATCTGCTGCATTGAATTATCTATATAATCAACATATTTTGAATAAAAATCCTTTAAGGAAGAAACTTCAAAACTTGAATACGGCACCTCTCCCATCGACATGAACATACCAACAATTTCTTTGAATAATTCCTCTTTACTACTAAAATAATGGTAGAATGCCCCTTTCGACAGTTCAGTTTTTTGAACTATTTCCTTCATGGTAACATCTCTATAACTCTTCTGTAAGAATAAAATCAGTGAGGTTTTTAAAATATGTTCTTTAGTTTCATTCATAAACCGACCGTTTGGTTTGCAAATATATAAAAATAATTATATTAACAAACTATAAATTAAGAATGAATTCTATTTGTAAAATATGATTATTCAATTAGTAGTTCACCAAGAATTAAATTTGAAGAAAATATATTATCTTTATTCCTCTATATTTCATCTGTTTTGTAATGCTATAATTTAAAAGAATTAATGATTTTATAATAAGTAAAAAACCAAATTAATTGAAAATTGCCATGGAACTATTGGATGTAAAATACGATTTAGGAACAGAGCAAAATAAACGGCGAATCAGTAATATAGAAGGATTTGCCTCCCTAATTAAAGAACTAAAAGAAAGAGAGTTAACCGAAGAAGTTATAGAAGTATTAAATAAGCATATCGAACTAATAAACTCTTTATCAGGAAACATTAAGAAGTTAAACCGACAAGTTTCCAAAAGCAAACTAATTATTTTTCAAACACTAGACAGAAAAATGAGAATTGTCCCAAAAAATGCCTACCGAAATCGCTGGCTTGCAATTGGAATGGTAGTTTTTGGAATGCCTATGGGTGCAGCATATGGAGTAAGCATGGGAAATATGGCATTTATTGGAGTGGGTATTCCAATAGGCATGGTTTTTGGAATGGCCATAGGTGCCAGAATGGATAAAAAAGCCGCCAAAGAAGGTCGACAACTTAAATTTGAGGTTTCATAAGTTTATATTGAAAACATATTTTTTAATAACTACATAAAATGAAAACAAATTCCATATATAAATCCCCAAGCAATTTACCTGAAGGATTTTATGATTTAATGGTTTATATAATTTCGAGCCTGATATTAGTTTTAGGTTATTTATATATTTCCAATAACATGGAATTAATAAATAAACTAAATAATAACTCAACTTGGGTTTTTGAATTACTGATGATGCTCTTTATACTAGGTGGACTGTACACAATTGGTATATTAATTACAACTTTCTCAAAATGGATATTTTTTAAACCATGCGAACTGTTATTAAGTAATCGTTTAAAAAACAAAAAATTGGATTTTACATATTGGGAAAAAGAATTAATAAAAATTAAAAGCAAAAGCATACACTTAAATAATGAAATAACAAAAAGGTATGCGAGGTTCGTAATGTTAAGAAACCTTGCGTTTAGCAGTTTGGTCTTATCTATTATCGAACTTCAATTTGGTCATTATAACTTCTTATTTCTAATTATATTTAGTATTTCTCTAATTGCTTATATACTCAGATTAATTGAATTAATAGATGAGTTCGACACCATTAAAGATGAATTAGAACCTTCTACTAACACAATTAGCGAGAAATAATGCCTTATGATGCAGTACTTATTAAACAAATAACTTATTAATTATGAATCAAATCAGATTAATTACACTTCTAGTTGTTATTACTGGAATATTATTTCTTTCTTGTAACAAAACTAAAGATGGGCAATTTAAAGTGGCAATGCTTGCCGAAGGAAACACTTTTGATGATTTAAGTTTTCTACAATCTTGTAAAGAAGGTATGGAAAGGGCTAAAACCGACTTTAATTTAAGCGTTGAGTATAATATCGACACAACGACCAATATGTATCAGCAAAGGATAAACAACTTCGCTTCACAAGATTACGAACTTATAATTGCCATTGGATATATGTGGAATGATGCAATACTTGAAGCAGCAAATAGTTTTCCTGACACCAAATTTATACTTGTTGATAATGAACTTAGCGAAACCAGAAATAATGTTGTAAGCATAGTTTTCGACGTCGATGAAGCAGCATTTCCCATAGGCTTTCTATCCGCCTGGTGGGCCGAATCTCAAGGTTCAGACTCACCAAAAACCGCCTGCATAGGAGCCTTAAAAATCCCACAAATAAGGCAGTTTATTGAACCTTTTAATAATGGTGTTAATTATTATAATTCCATATACACCCGAAGTGTTGATACTTCCATTGTATATGCAGGTAATTTTTTCGATTCAGAATTGGGAGTACATTTGTCTGATAGCCTGATTAATGAAGGTGCCGATATAATATTTGGTGTTGGAAGTGAAACCGCAAGTGGAGCATTGTTGAAAGCAAAACAACGTAATATATGGGGAGTAGGAACTGATGTTGACCAATTCTATTCGTTTCCTGAAGTTGCCGATTTCATGCTCACCACAGCAGAAAAAGGTCTTGATAATTCCATTTACGAAGTGGTTAAATCATTTACAGAGAAAAAATTCAATGGCGGCAGCACCTACCACGGAAATCTTGAAAATCTGGGAGTGGCCATTGCTCCATACCATAATGCAGATGCAGTTATTGCCGATAGTATTAAAACTAAAGTTGAAAGTATTAAAACAGAAATAACTATGGGCAATATTTCTACCGGGTGGTAGTTTCTTTATCAAATTCATAAATATACTTATCATGAAAATAGCAGTCACAGCAGTAAGCGGTAAGTTGGGACGGTCAGTGGTCAAAAGATTTACACTAGAAACAGGTCCCGAAAGTGTAATTGGTATTGCCGGAACACCAGAAAAAGCAAAAAATCTTGGTATAGAAGATTACAATCAATCATTATAATTATTCAAAAAAACAATATGCTAAAATTAAAACCCGCTCTAGTATTTTTTACAGTACTTCTTATTTCAAATATTACAGCCTTTTCGAAAGATTATCAGAGTGTAGATGGAAAAGTAATGGAATATCATTCTCGTTTTTCTAATCCTGAAACATTAGCTAATCTCATTAACAACGATTTTTCTTTAGAAGATGAAAAAGCAAGAGCAATTTATACATGGATGGCCCTAAATATAAAATACGACCTTAAACAACTTAAGTCTGGAAAAAAACAAATTAAATATTCCTTTTCTTCTGAAGAAGAAAGGCTTCAAAAAGAGCAGAAAATTTTACTGGATATTGCAGGCAAAACATTAAGGTCAAAAAAGGCAGTTTGTGAGGGATATGCTTCCCTATACAAAGTTTTGTGCGATCTTACGTCTGTAGAATGTGTGATGATAACAGGGTCTACTAAGTCATCGGAATCAAGCATTGGTAAGTTGCCAAAAACCAGCGACCACAAATGGAATGCTGTAAAAGTAAATGGAGAATGGAAACTAATTGATGTCACCTGGGGTGCAGGCTATGGTGATACGCAAACAGGAAAATTTGTTGCAAACTATACCGATACTTATTTCTTTACTAATCCTAACGACTTCTTTTTGAATCACTATCCGGAAGAAGAAAAATGGCTATTAACTGATAAAACTGCAGAGGACTTTGCCCGCTTACCCTATTTCTACAATTACTATCTGGAATCTGAAATAAAACTAGACAAAAAACAAAACGGATTATTAAAACCTGATAAGGACAAATATGTAGAAGTAGTAATTGAAGGTGAAACCATAGGGTACATAGAATACACTTTTAACAGTGGAAAATCATTTCAGGAAGTTCAACCCAATATAAAACAAGGAAAATCATATTATAAAATTAAAGCAAGAGGTAGTTATATGACTATACTTTTAAATAATAATGCCTGGGCTGCTTTTAAAATTGTTAGAAATTAAATTTTTATATAAATCCAAACACGTAAACTTTAAAATGAAAAAAACTCATACCCAAAAATCAATCTTTCGAAACATCATATTTTATTAAGTTTATTAATAATATTTTCTAATGATCTTACCTCTCAGGTTACATTTGAAAAAGGCTACTTCATTGATAATAATAATAACAAAACCGAATGCCTGATTAATAATTACAAATGGAAAAACAGTCCTACACAAATAGAATATAAACTCCATGAGTCTAGCGAAGCAAAAGTGTCTGAAATTTCAGCGATTAAAGAGTTTCATGTAGGTAACAACAAGTTTATCAGGGCCACAGCATATCGATAAAACCAGCACATCACCCTCTCAATTAAGTAAATATGCTGAACCTGATTTTGAAAAATCAACATTATTTTTACATCTGATTGTTGAGGGGTAAGCTAATCTGTATGAATATGCAAAATATAATTGTTATTTTTATAATATTGATAATCAACCCGTGAACCAACTTATTTATAAACAATACCTTGCGTGGTAGCACTATAATGAAAAACAATGCCTATAAAACTCAAATTTGGAACGATTTAAAATGTACAGATATCACTATTAACGACATTGATAAACTTCATTTTACCAGGAAGAAATTAATCGATATGTTTAAAAAATACAATACTTGTAAAGGCTCTGATTACACTAATTATGACGCATCAAAATCGAAAAGCGATTTCACTCTATATATAAAACCCGGATTAAGGTTAGCAACCTTAACACTCCGAAATAAATCTAACCCCATGCAAAACATTGATTATGACAACAAATTAAGTGTTTGTTTGGGCATTGAGGCCGAGTTTGTTTTACCATTCAACAAAAACAAATGGTCAGTATTCTTAGTGCCAACTTACCAATATTTAAAACCCGAAGAACCGAAAAAAATTACAGTTATGATGTAGATAATACATCCTTTGAGTTACCAATAGGTATGCGCTAATATATGTTTTTAAATGCTAATTCAAAAATATATATTGCTGGTACATATGTAATTTATGATCATAGTTTTGATTCAAGTATCGCATTCCTTGATGTACGTACTGCCACCAATTTATCTTTAGGGGCAGGATATAACTTTAAAAATAAATTGAGCGCCGATATTACCTATGGATTTGCAAGAGAAATGTTGAGTAATTATGCTTATTATGTAAGTAGTTATAAGACTATTACGCTTAGTATTGCATATAATACTGATATAATACATATCATGAAGAAGGGGCTGAAATAAGTTAAAGTTTTATACATTTGTCACTGTAAACTAATCCAATGAAAAAATACATTATTATATATATCCTTTTTACTATTACCTTAATATCCAGAGCACAAGAACAGCAAGCATCACTAACAGAATCAACAATGGGTTTACAAATTGGGACGTTCGGTGTTTGGATTTATAATGAGGCTAAAATTTCCAACTCTTTAGCTCTTAGGGCAGACTTAGGAATTGATGGGTATCTTGCTACAGTGAATTCTGATATTTTTAAACCTTATGTTATTCCTTCAGTAAGTATGGAACCACGCTGGTATTACAACCTAAAACGAAGAGTAAGAAAAGGAAGAAGAATTGATTCAAATAGTGGTGACTTTGTTAGTTTAATAGCCAAAATAAATCCAAATGTTTTCGTTTTTCCGAATAACATAAACTCTCCACATTTGTTTTCCATAATACCAACCTGGGGATTACGTAGGGCAATTGGCAGAAATTTTAATCTAGAAACATCAATGGGCGCAGGCTACCGAGTGGCTTTCTCCCCCTCTACTAAAACTACCAAAGAACTTATTTACTACATCAATCTACGGTTTGGTTTTGTTTTTTAATTAGGAATTATAATGATTTCAAATACAAATTAATCAATTTCATACCTTTGATTAATTTGAAAATAATGTTTAAAATGCGAAATCCACAGCATATTTTTTTCGAGACCAATAAGGATTTCAGGAAATGGTTAATTAAAAACCACGATAAAAGTGATGGATTTTGGATGATTTTTTATAAGAAGCATACCAAAACAAAATGTATTGAATATCAAAAGGCACTGGAGGAAGCATTGTGTTTTGGCTGGATAGACAACATCGTAAAAAGAGTTGATAATGAAAAATATATAAGAAGGTTTACACCAAGAAGAAATACCAAAAACTGGTCGGATTACAATAAAAGAAAAGTTTTAAACCTTATAAAAATTGGCAAGATGACACAGTATGGCTTATCCAAAATTGATAAATCGGTGGATCTTCATTCGTATTCTGAGAAGGAAAAAGTAAAGCCTTCAGATGAAATTCCAAAATTCATAGAAACAGAGTTTGCCAATAATGAACCTGCCCTTATAAACTTCAGGAAACTTGCGCCATCACATAAAAAACAATACATAAATTGGATAAGCAGTGCCAAACGCCAAAGTACTATTGAAAAACGTTTAAAAGAGGCAGTTAAACTATTACAAAAAAAATGTAAAATGGAATTAAAATAGTAGTAGAGGCGCCATCCCCAAAACAAGGACTTCAATCAATAAATTTATTATCGATAATAATTTTCAGAAATAACATAAATATACTCCTAAATATTATTGTAAACAAATAGATAATACTAATTACTTCAGATGTTAAGGCATACTATTCCTAAATAGAGCAGAACGGTTATTGTTTTAATTTTTTGATATTTTTGTTAAACTAACTTGTTTAAATCAATACTTCTTACTAATAAATACTAATTATAATGCGTAAATTACTAATAGCTTCCTACATCATTTTCTCCATCGGGTTTGTCCTAAAATTTCTACATATTCATTATAATGCAATTCTAATGCTTGCAGCACTGGCCTTAATGCTTATAGTAAATGTAATATCACTCTTTAACAAACAAAACAGGTTTAATGCATTAATTCATTTTGGAGTATGGACCTGGCTTGTAGTACTTCTTATCAGCATTAAGTTTTTCAATTTTGCTAATATTGCATTAATACTTGCCGTTGCAGTTTCATTTCTCGCATTTTTTATGGCATATACAAACAAAAAACTTATAAAATTAATCCCCATCATCATAGTGATGATAATTGCTCTGGTTTTTTTCAACATGCCCACCGACCAGAAGTATTATCTGCTTAGCATAAAGTGGAATAGTGAAATTAAAACCGATTACCAAAGCCTCGACAAATACTCCTGGTTTCTCTATCAAAATAATAAGTATGAGGAAGCACTTGATATTTCCAATCAGGCTATGGATATTGCCATTAAAGCAGAAAATGATGAATGGACTGAATTTATTATTAAGCATAATAAAGCAATAGCAAAAAAAAACTGGAAGCACTTTAGGTAATATATATTATACCCCTATTGGAAATTATATTCTAATTATTATTTTAGATTAATTTATATCAGATTTTAATATATATTTAGCAAACAAATACATAAAGATTTAACAAATTAAGTCTTGGTATTTAACCGACTGATTAAAAGTGTGTTATATTTATTCTTAACAAAGAACCAAATTCATTTATTAAAAGTAATGAACAAGGTTTCAGGTAGGATTTTATTAATCATATCTTATTTAATAAGATGATAAAAAATCATCCTCAAAATGAACTCTGCATATAATAGTAGACTAATAAAACTTATAATAGCAATCATTATAGTTGTTTTTATGTCGAATTTAAACGCTTTGGTCGACTATGTGCTGCACCCTGAAATTCCATATTTTGATACTGAACACTTAATTGTTGGCAGCGTATCAGGTATATTCAGTATTCTTTTTTTAACTTTTTTAAACCTTTACCTCACAAAACTGCAAAAAACAAATAAGTTACAAAAGGAACTAATTTTTGAATTAAAAGTTAGGAAAGAGAAAATACAGGAACACGAAAAGTATCTTAAGGATTTAATAGCAACAAAAGACAAACTCTTTTCAATAATAGCGCACGATTTGAGGAGTCCATTCAACAGCATAATGGGGTATACCAACCTATTGTTTGAAGAAATTGAAGAATCCAACAGAAATACATCAATTAAATACCTGAAAATTATTGATACATCCGCTAAAAACACTCTATTGTTACTTGATAACCTTCTGGAATGGGCAAGGTCACAATCAGGTGATTTGACAGTCAAACATGAAGAAATAAATATCACCCAAATAGTGGATGAAACGATTGAAACTTTTATTCCGATTGCTAATAATAAAATTATTATGCTATCATATGAAATATTAGATGATATAGTTATAGTTACTGACCTTAATATGTTAACAACCATTTTGCGGAATTTAATTAACAATGCAATTAAATTTACCAAAAGAAATGGAAAAATTGTTGTAACGGCCTATACCATAAATGAAATGATAGAATTTTCNCATGCTATGATCGAATTTTCTATATCTGATAATGGCATTGGAATTAGTGATGAAATAATGAACAACATATTCAGCACAGAAGAATTTTCCACTAGTGAGGGAACTGCTCACGAAAAAGGCAGTGGCTTTGGTTTAATATTATGCAAAGACTTTGTTGAAAAACTTGGATGAAAAATATGGGTTACTAGTAAGTTAGGCAAAGGAAGTGACTTTAGATTTACACTGCCACTGGAAAAGGAATATAAAGCAAAACAAAACTTAATTTCTGTTTAGCAACAATACTATAAAAACTTCGATCAAATGGGCTCTCATCCAATAAATCTGATTATCAGGTTTCTCCTTGAAGTTACAGCATTAATATCGGCTGGTATGTGGGCATGGAATGTAAGCCATGGGTGGCCCAGCTTGATTTTAACTTTTGCTTTACCGCTTATATTAGCAGTTATTTGGGGAATATTTGCCGTTCCAGATGACCCAAGTCGTTCCGGTAAAGCACCAATTGTTACCCCCGGAATTATTCGATTAATTATTGAATTAAGCATTTTTGCCTTCGCAACATGGGCATTCTTCGATATTGAATTAATAATTACAGGTTTAGTTTTTGGAATTGTTGTCCTTGTTCATTACCTAGTCTCCTATGATCGTGTTAAGTGGCTACTAACAAAATAATGCAGTATTTATTCCCTCAACAAACCGTTTCGTAACCCATAACCAGCAACCGAAAAACCTTGAGATTCCTCTCTAGCCTAAGGCGAGATTGGAATGACAGTAAAATCAAATTTGCGCTACCCCTTGCTTAAAAACATGAAATTCATATATTTACGCCCCTATAATATTCAAATCAATGATCACCTTAAACTTATGTATTTTTCATGCTTATAATGAACCAAAACTAAAAAATTATATAATAATCAATTGTAATACATTTGAAATTATGAGAAAATATTTAATATTTCGTTATGATTGATAATAAAGAAATATTCGCCATATATTTGTTTACACAATCGTTATATTTTATAAATATAAATACATCAATATATCATGATTAAAAGAAACTTAATCATTAGCATTTATTTTCTTATGCTATCATCATTGATAAACGCTCAAGAATATCAAAGCACATGGGAATCTCTTGATAGGAGAACAATTCCTACCTGGTTTGAAGATGCAAAATTTGGAATATTTATTCATTGGGGAGTTTATTCTGTACCTGCCTGGCGTAAGGTAGAATCTAGACGTTATGCCTCGTATGCGGAATGGTATTATGCAAGAGTAATGGATAATAAAGAAAATGGAGGTTATGATTTTCATAGAAAAAACTATGGAGAAGGTTTTGAATACCGTGATTTCGCACCATTATTCAAAGCAGAATTATTCAATCCGAAACAATGGGCAGAATTATTCAAAAAATCAGGAGCGAAATATGTTGTATTAACATCCAAACATCATGATGGTTATTGCCTTTGGCCTACTGAAAACATCCATAAAAAATCGTGGAATTCAGGTGATAACGGACCAAACAGAGATCTACTGGGGGATTTAACAAAGTCCGTTAAGAATTCCGGATTAAAAATGGGGATTTACTATTCTATACCTGATTGGGAAAGTATTCCAAGAAAAGAAGATTATTCTGAATATTTTATTCGTAAGGAATTTGTTGATAAATATGGTTTATCTCCTGAAACCTACCGCAATGAAGTTCTTCTCCCGCAACTTAAAGAATTAGTAGAGAATTATGAACCAAGCCTAATTTTTAGTGATGCTGGAGAATGGTTGTATGACGATACATTTTGGAAAACAAAAGAGTTTCTTTCCTGGCTTTACAGTAAATCAACTGTTAAAAATGAGGTAGTTGTAAATGATCGTTGGTGTAAAGGTATGCCAGGTAATCATGGTGATTATTACTCCAGTGAATACGAAGATGCTCAACTTGATAAATTAACAAAGCCTTGGGAAGAAAGCAGAGGTATAGGAGGCTCTTATGGATTTAACAGAGCCGAAAATGCTGAGGATTATTCTTCATCTAAAGAATTAATTACTGAACTAATAGATATTGTAAGTAGAGGTGGTAATTTACTACTAAACGTAGGACCAACTGCTGATGGTCGAATTCCTGTTATAATGCAAGAACGTTTATTAGAAATCGGTGATTGGTTAAATGTGAATGGTGAAGCAATATATGGGACAAGAAAACATTCTGTTTCGTCCATCAAAGATGACAACCAGAATTTATACTTCAGTTCAAAAGAAAATGAATTATTTTGCATGTTCACTAAATGGAATGGCAATATTGAGATCGACCTGACATCAAATGAAAAAGTTGAAAATGTGACTCTTTTGGGGTATAATGAAAAAATAAACTGGGTAGTTGACGATAATAACAGATTAATAATAGAAATTCCTACTCTTACAATAGATAAAATTCCCTGTTTGTATGCATGGTCTTTTAAAATATCATTGAAAGCGTAGGTAAACTTTTCAATTTACAAAACATAACAATATATAAAAACAATAGCCGGATAGTGGTAAATTAAATAATGTACAACAAAGAAGACATAGGAAATTATTACAATACAACCCAGGTTCATTATGAGCAGTGGTGGGATCTAAACAAAAGTTTTTCTTTACACTATGGTATATGGGAGGAAAACACCAAAAACTTCAAAGAAGCCCTGGCAAACACCAACAAAATAATGATGGAACTGGCTAACATTAATAGTTCCAGCAAAGTGCTTGATGCAGGATGTGGTGTTGGAGGAGCGGCAGTTTTTATCCATGAACAAAATGGTGCCTTCGTTACAGGTATCACCCTAAGCCAAAAACAATTGGATTCTGCAAATAAACTGGTAACAGAAAAAGGCTTGAGCGATCAGGTAAAGTTCAAATTAATGGACTATACTCAAACTACATTTCCAGATGAATCATTTGATGTTATTTGGGCCTGCGAAAGTATTTGCCATTCCCCTGAGCCAATAAAGTTTATGAATGAAGCCCACAGACTTTTGAAAAAAGGAGGACGGTTGGTGATATGTGATTTCTTTAAAACCTCCGAAGACCAAATAGATAAAAATGATTGGCTACAGAAATGGTGCGACACCTGGGCCGTTACTAAACTGAGAACATCTATGGATTTTAAAAAAGGTTTGGAAGAGAACGGTTTTACCAATACCAAAGTATTAGACTACACATCTAAAATTCAAAAGAGTGCCCAACGCATGTATTATTCCTCGCTTTTAGCGGTATTACCTTCCGAAATCTATAAGTTAATCAACCCCGGTGTATCAAAATTCGCACGAAACCACTACAAGTGTGGAATATACCAGTATAAAGCTCTAAATGCTAATCTGTGGAAATATAAAATAATATTCTCCATAAAAAATACTTAAGTCCACAAAAATCATGGATATAATCGAAAATTTGGAAATATAGAAACCAAACTTTCAAAACTTTTTAGGAAATCCAAACATAAGTCTAGCAGCCCTAAGAAATAATTATTACTTTCGGTTTTCAATCAGTGTCTTGTGATAAATATTCCTCAAATGCATATCTTTTTCACAAATATTCCATCTGCATGTAATAATTTCTGATTTACGCCACTAACTAATAAAAAACAATATTGAGTAACGATTTTTATATATCAGCCATATTGCCTTATTCGGGAATTATTATCAAAATGTGCAGGGCTTATACCAATTCGCAAGAGGATTTTGAAGATTATTATCAGGAGGTATGTCTGCAGATATGGAGGAGTAAGGATAACTTTCGTGAGGAATCGGAATGGAGCACCTGGATTTACCGGATTTCATTAAACGTTTGCCTAACCTTACTTAAGAAAAGGAAAAATAATACTCAGCATTTTGTTTCCGACACTATTACGAATGAAGAAACCGAAGACAATCATGCATTTTCCGATGAACCTCTAAATATGCTGTATGCTGCTATTAAAAAACTTTCAGAAATCGACAGAGCAATTATTATGCTTTATCTGGAAGAAAAATCGTATCAGGAAATTGCTGATATTATAGGTACAAATCAAAATAATATTGGTGTACGTGTTAAGAGAATTAAAACAAGATTAAAAAAAATTTTAGATGGAAAAATCGATTGAAAACATATGGGAAGAGGGATTTCTAAAAAGTGATGCTTTAGTAGCACCAAAAATAAATAAACTCTACAGCAAAAAATCAATTCATATAATTGATAAAATTAAAAGAATGATGAAAGTTAATAATTACATCATTTTAGCTTTTGCAGTTGTAAATATAGTATTGTATGCTGCCCTTGGGACTCCAATTGCCGGTATATTTATATTTTTTCTCCTATTGGGGGTTTGTTTGATTAGTATAAAACAATTAAAGGACATGAAAAACCTTGATACCAATTTGAATAACTATGAATATATTAAGTCATTTAATATTTGGATTAAAACGGCCATTTCAAACAATATAAAAGTTATGCGTTTTTTCTATCCTTTGATATTTTTAGCAGCCTTGATGCCAATAGTAAAGGCATTAAAAGCAGAAGAGGTGATTAATGACGCGATTCTGAATTCCGGATTTCACCTAATTTATGGCATCCCCACCTTTGGGTGGATAATAGCTCTGGTAATAGCAGTTCTAATGTATATTTTCGGAGGTAAAATTTATAAATGGGATTTGAATTTGGTTTATGGAAGAGTGTTCAAAAAACTGGATGAATTATTATTTGATTTAGAAACTTTAAGAAGTTAAATGCCTCACAATAAAGTCTATACAAGCCTTTCTTTTGTCTTAACTAAAAAAAACATGTTTTGCATGTAATAATTATAGTTTTAAGCCACTAAACAAGAAAACATTAAATATAATGACACTAAAAGAAACTAATAACTTTTTTGAAAGTTTAAAAAACGAAGCCACGAATAAATCTGAAATCAAGATTTATAATAGATTTCTTCAAATAATATCAGAGTTAAAGAAAAGGGATTTCTCAAAAGATGAAATTCAATTAATAGAAACAGAATTAGAAAGTTTAAATTTAGAATCCAATCCGAAGAACAGAAAAAAATACTTCAGAAAAGCACGAAATAAATTTGAAAGTTATTTAAAAGACAAGTTTTCCTTAACCCCCAAAGGATATTACACCAATTATGGTATAGCGATAGGATTAAACTTCGGAGTATTATTTGGAATTGTACTTATGTCAAGTTGGGATCGATCTTTAGGCATATCAACAGGATTGAGTATTGGAATGATAATAGGATTATTAGTAGGCCAGTGGATGGATAAAAAAGCAGTAAGTGAAGGCCGAGTGCTATAGTAAAAACATCTTGTATTTATTGTAATGAACACTTGAACAATACAAAACCTGTTTTAGGCCCTGATTTCGGGGCAATCTCATTGTTTTCTCACGTTGAATCCAGTATATTAATCTTTTTACTTATTCTGATAATTGAAGCATCCAAAAATCCCTATATTAACTTCACTCAAATATTGAATATGTAACTTTCACTAACAATACTCTTTTAAGTTCCAATTTCAGGAAATCAAAAAATTGAGAAATTATTTGTATTTTCGGCCTTTAAACAAACCTTGATTATGTGTGCATTCGTTAATGCCTTAACTCCCATAGAAGTTCATGATTTTTTGGACAGAAATAGGAACACTTGACAAATACTACACTTGAGCAAAAGCAGCAATAGTTTGATTTTAAATTAATTACATTCATTATTATAACACATGTAGCTTTTCTGGCATAAGCCATACAAATTTTAGGAAATAAAAAATAGTGAAATGGAACAAATGAAAGATATACATACTATAGATAATATTGAATTAGTTTTCCTTAAAATTGAAGATTATGACGAGATAAAAGAATCGATGCAGGAAGCATATTCCAATATGCCGGAAGCTTATTGGAAAGAAAATCATATAAAAACATTGATTGAAAAGTTTCCAGAGGGTCAGGTTGGAATTAAGGTTGATGATGAATTAGCCGGTTGTGCTCTTTCAATAATAGTTGATTACACAAAATTTGACAACAAACACACTTATAAAGAAATTACAGGTTCTTATACTTTCAACACTCATACATCTAAAGGAGATACTTTGTATGGTATCGACATTTTTATCAGACCTAAATACAGAGGCCTTCGACTTGGAAGAAGATTATACGGTTATAGAAAAGAACTTTGTGAAAAACTAAATCTAAAAGGAATTGTTTTTGGAGGAAGGATACCAAACTATCATCAATATTCGGCAGAATTAACTCCAAGGGAATATATTGATAATGTAAGGAAGAAAGAAATTCACGACCCTGTACTCAACTTTCAAATGTCTAACGATTTTCACCCGGCCAGGGTTTTACAAGGCTATCTTGAAGGAGATAAAGAATCCAAAGAATATGCAGTACTCCTCGAATGGGATAATGTTTATTATGAAAAGAAAACAAATACAACAGCAATCAAAAAATCGATTATAAGGCTTGGTTTAATTCAATGGCAAATGCGATTGTACAAAGATTTTGAAGAACTTATGCAGCAAGCAGAATATTTTGTAGATGCTGTATCAGGATATAGATCCGACTTTGCCTTATTTCCCGAATTTTTTAATGCTCCTTTGATGGCTGAATATAATCACCTTTCAGAATCAGAAGCCATAAGAGTGCTGGCAGGATATACTGAAAAAATTACCAACCGCTTTGCAGAATTAGCAATATCCTACAACATTAACATCATTAGCGGCAGCATGCCTGAAATTGTTGATAATAACCTTTATAATGCCGGATACTTATGTAAAAGAGATGGTGGTGTTGAAAGATTCGAAAAATTACATGTTACTCCTGATGAGGCAAAAGTCTGGGGTATGCAAGGAGGAAAAACTTTAAGAACCTTCGATACTGATTGTGGCAGAATCGGAATTTTGATTTGCTATGATATTGAATTTCCGGAACTTAGCAGAATACTGGCAGAAGATTCCATTGATATTTTATTTGTTCCATTTTTAACCGACACTCAAAACGGATATTCCAGGGTTAGAAACTGCGCTCAGGCCAGAGCCATAGAAAATGAATGTTATGTTGCTATTGCAGGAAGTGTAGGTAACCTGCCTAAAGTTCATAATATGGATATACAATATGCTCAGTCGATGGTATTTACACCTTGTGATTTTTCTTTCCCTACTAATGGCATAAAAGCCGAAGCAACGCCAAACACAGAAATGATTCTGATAGCCGATGTTGATATAGATATGTTACGTGAGCTAAGCCAGTTTGGAAGTGTAAGAAATTTAAAAGACAGAAGGACTGATTTATATTCTATAAAAAGAAACTACTAGTCAAAAAGGAGACGGATTTATTTATTAATATTGTAGGTGTATTTGTTTAATCTGCCGAGTTTTATTTATCAGCAAAGTATTTTTTCGTTGACAAAAAAATAATTTTTTTGCAATTTTGAATATATTAATTAATAAGGAAAATCCTAAAACTTTATTCAAAATACTCAACCTGGGGTGTAATTTTTTCCTTTTTTCCAATAATCAATATTTTTATTATCTATTTTTGCAATATAAATACTCTTATGAACAAGTCTTTTAAATATTATGATACTTTTACTTTATTATTTATAATCATAATAATTTTTTCTTTTTCACTAAAGTTAAACTCTTCTAATAATAACAAAGTTGATAGTTTAAGGAATGTTTTACAATCAGCAACTGACTCCGAAAAGGCTTCCATTCTTAATGCCCTTTCAATTGAAACTCTTACCGATTCCATAGAATATTCATTGGAGCTTGCAAAAACAGCTCTCAAGTATGCAAGAGAATATAAATTAAAAAAAGAGGAATCTTTAGCTTTGTCAAATTTAGGTGATATTTCATATTATTCCAATAAAATGAAAGAAGCTGAAGATTATTATCAACAATCATTATTATTATCCACTAAACTCAGGGATACTTCTTTCATGTCAAGAAGTTATAATAATCTGGGATACACTTATCTTGAACTTGCTAAATATAAAAATGCACTTGAGAGTTTTAATAAATCTTTAGAATACGAAAAATCCTTACAATCTGATAAAAAAATCGCCAGTGTATTAAATAATATTGGTCTTACTTATGATTATCTTGGGAAATATAAACAGTCACTTGAATATTATTTGGAAGCATTAGAAATGGAAGAAGGTTTCAATAATGATGAAGGCATTTCAGATGTTTCGAATAACATTGGAAATATATATCAGATATGGGGAAATTATGAAAAGGCTCTTTACTATTATCTAAAATCTCTTAAAATAAATGAAAAATTAGAATCAAAAAGTGGTATTGCAATAGCATTGAATAACATCGGGATAATTTATCATGATTGGAAAAATTATGATAAAGCCCTTGAGTATTATCAGAAGTCATTTGAAATTGAAGAAGATTTGGATAATAAACCTGGAATGGCACAATCCTTAAATAACATTGCAATTATTTATGATGAAACAGGAGAATTTAA
>PKTA01000126.1 GCA_002869365.1 Marinilabiliales bacterium
ATTTGTTTTGCGGAGAGAGAGGGATTCGAACCCCCGGACCGCGCGAACGGTCAACGGTTTTCAAGACCGCCGCATTCAACCACTCTGCCATCTCTCCAAATTTGGAACGGCAAAAATAACACTTTTTATAAACTATAAAACATATTACACCATTATTTCAAAAAAAATAACTCCTAAATAAATAAACAATTTTTAAAATCATATTATACACTAATATTCAACAACTTTACATCTACAACGCCGAACAAAAGACTTGATTATTTGTCGTACTTCCTTATTATCCTTAAAAATTTTTATACAATCGTGGAATTTATCAATTCTCTCATCTTCTTTCAGACAAAAGCCAAAACCTGCATATTTTCCATTTTCAACCTTTATAACTCCCAGTTCTTCTTCACTCCTACCCTTATCAATCACAAAGAAGTTTTGCTTTTCAAAATGAAAATTATTCAATGCAGTATTTACTTTCGAATTATAAACCTCCATATCCTCCTCTTCTATACAAGCACCATCGCACTTATGTATCTGATAGTAAAAACATGGCCCAGAATTATCATAAAGTCCGCATAGTTTCTGACAAAGTTCATACTCTTCACAAAGTCTCTCCATATGCTCCTTGCCCTCCTGCAAAGAGCTATAGGTATAAATCGGGCTTAGTTCACTAACAATGCGCATCACCTTCATATTCATATATCCTGTTTCATCATAAAAAGAATACAGTCCATAATTAAAAAATGTTCTTCTTTGGGCTCTATTATACAAAGGTTGGTGCTTCTTTATTTCTGACGATTCCAATAAAAGCGCAACAAGCTCACTGCCCGTTACTTCATACTTCACATCGGCAATGGCACTTTTCATTTCAATGGCTTTTTTATGCAGATTATTATTCAAATGAGAAAGCACTCTATCGTGGATATTTACAGATTTCCCAACATAAATTAGTTCATTTCTGTTGTCATAAAAGTAATAAACTCCTGCCTCAGCAGGCAAATCTTTTACCAGTGATTTACTTAAATCGGATTGCACTCCGTTGAGATTAATTTGTTCAGGGTGATCGTCGAGAGACAGGAGTAATTCAAAGAGAATTTTTGTGGCAGTAGCATCACCCATTGCCCTGTGCCTGTCGGGGTTTTCAATATTTAAGGCCTTACATAATTTTCCCAAACCATATGAAGGCTGACCACTTATAAGTTTACGTGATAGTTTTATTGTGTCTAATGTCTGGCGCTTGTATTCATAACCAAGGCTTTTAAATTCGGATCTTAAAAATCCATAGTCGAAACGAACATTATGACCAACAATTATCTTATTTTCAGTGAGTTCCACTATTTTTTTTGCAACCTCATAAAATTTAGGAGCAGTATCAACCATCTTATTATTAATACCTGTTATTTGAGTTATTCGATAAGATATTTTCCTTTCGGGATTTATAAGAGTGCTAAACTTCTCAACTTCTTTCTTCCCATCATGGATTATAATTGCTATCTCTGTTATCCTTTCGCTACCGGGACTTAAGCCGGTAGTTTCAATATCTATTATGGCGTACACTATATTAACTTTTTTATTTCCTCCGGGTTTAAACCGGGGTAGGAATTAATATTTTTATTTCATCATCAACAGATTTGTGTTCATGATGCTTTACCTGATCTCTTATATATTTTCTGACATATTTTAATTCCCTCTGCCCCACAGAAATTGCATAATAATCATTCTGCCATCTGAATTTTTCATTCATCTCACAATTTTTATTAATCCAAAATGTTGATTCTCCTTTTATGGCCTTAACAACATCTGCAATATTTTGCTTTCTTTTTAAAAATATCAAACAATGTATATGATCTTCATATCCATTTACACAATCAATTTGTATTCCTTTTTCATTAGCATATTCTTTAATATGTTTAAACACATTTTCTCTAATATCATTTTTCAAATATGGCCTTCTGTATTTTGTACTCCAAACTGCATGAATCCAAATTGTTGTGTATGACATGACATTTTTTTATTTCCCCTGGTTTAAACCCGGGGAAATGTTTAAATCTAATCAAAGATTCAATTTCATCTGTATTGCCTGAACCTGTTTTTTAAGTTCGGTAACCTCTTTTTTGAGTTCGTCCTTTTCCTTATTAGGTTCGGGAATTTCCGAATTTATATAGTTGACAAACTTCCATATCTCCCTAACATCATCAATTTTTATCTCATAAGGAATATATAATGGATTGAGGGAATGTAATTTAAGTTTTCCAAAATCCTGAATAAGATTTTCAATTACCTTAAAAACTATACCATCTTCCTTGGTGAGGATTATATAAGCATGATGGTTCCTTATGTTGCTCCAATCCTGAACAAATTCACCGGTAACATAAGAGCCATCGGGAATTGGAAGCATGGAATCGCCACTAATTTGAAAACTTCGGTATTTCTTCTGTTTAGAAAGAAAAGGTAACTTAAAGGTTGGAAGTATGCGTATATATTCAGGATCGGCAAAACCATCGGCATAACCGGCACTTGCTTTTTCATTTACCAACTCTATATTTTCTTCATTATCGCTATCCACGGTAGTTGCCAAAACCCTCAGATTACTACCCTTTACATAGGAGTCGAAACCGCGTTCGAGTGTACTCAACTGCTGCTCCGACAAAGAAGCCAAATCCACCTTTACAAGGGTGTCGATGGCAACTCCATAATACTCTGAAAACTTCGCCAGCAAAGCCAAATTGGGGCTGCCTATTCCATTTTCATATCCACTAAGTGTGGAGCGCTTAATTTTTAAAGCACTGGCAACATCATCCTGTGTGCGCTCCCGACGTTTGCGTAATAATTTTATATTTTCTTTAAAATACATAAGCCTAATATTTTATGTTTTTGCTTCCCAATAAAATTCTATTTCTTATTAAAATTTACAAATTATTGCATCATTTTACTTGCATCTTCAATCCAATAATGATTATATTGTAGCCGCAATAATGATTATATTTTAATCAAAAGTAGTATATATTTTTTAAATGTCAAGTATTTAGGCAAATTTTTTATGAATTCTTCTAATCGCACCATAGTTCACCTTGATCTGGACACTTTTTTTGTGTCGGTTGAAAGGCTTATTAATTCGTCATTAATTGGCAAGCCTGTAATAATTGGAGGCATGTCGGACCGTGGGGTTGTTGCAAGTTGCAGTTATGAAGCGCGCAGGTTTGGGGTTCACTCGGCTATGCCCATGCGCATGGCAAAACAATTATGTGCCGATGCCATATTTATAAGGGGCGATATGGAAGCCTATAGTAAGAAGTCGAGGGAAGTAAGTGAAATAATTGCAGAAAATGCTCCCGTTTACGAAAAGGCCTCCATCGATGAGCATTATCTGGATATAAGTGGCATGGACAGGTTTTTTGGCAGCCTTAAGTGGACACACGAACTCAGGGAAAAAATTATTAAAGAAACAGGACTTCCAATATCTTTGGGCCTGTCGCCAAACAAAACTGTTTCGAAAATTGCCACCGGAGAGTCGAAACCCAACGGAGAACTTTATATAAGTCAGCAAAATATTACAAACTTTTTAGGGCCTCTTTCCATAAGGAAAATACCTATGGTTGGGAAAAACAGTTACAGATTATTACGCTCTATGGGAGTTTCTAACATACAAACTCTAAGCATGATACCTCCCGATATGATGCTTAAACTTATGGGCAAAAACGGAATGCTATTGTGGAAAAAAGCCAACGGTATCGACAACACTCCCGTTGTGCAATATTCTGAAAGAAAGTCGATTAGCACTGAGCGAACCTTCGACAAAGACACTACAGATATTGTTAAACTAAAAAGTATTCTGATAAGTATGGTAGAAAGAGTTGCCTTCGACATGCGGAAAAAACACAAACTTACAGGATGTATAAGCGTAAAAATAAGATATTCTAATTTTGATACTCACAGTCTGCAAAAAAACATTCCTTATACCTCTTTCGATCATATATTACAAAATATAGCACTGGAACTTTTCGATAAAATTTACAGCCGCCGAATGTTAATCCGCCTAATTGGAGTTAGGTTTAGCAAACTGGTGGGCGGACATCAGCAACTAAATATGTTTGAAGACAGCCATGAAATGATAAATCTTTACGAAGCCATGGACAATATCAGGCTGCGATACGGAAAAAACGCCATTAAAAAGGCTGTTGGTTTATAATACCTCAAATCATCTTCCGCCCAAGCGGAAAAAAATAAAAAACAATAATTTTTATGTATTTAAACACTCACTCATATTATAGTTTGCGCTATGGCACTTACCCCATAGAGGATTTGGTGGCTATGGCAAAAAATCTAAATATCGAGGCCATGGCACTTACCGACATAAATAATTCGTCGGGGATGATCGACTTTGTGAAGGAGTGTAATAATGCAGGCATAAAACCCCTTGGGGGGATGGAGTTCCGCCATAAAGGTGAACTGTTGTTTACGGCCATTGCCAATAATAACAGTGGTTTTGAAGAAATAAACAGACTTATAAGTGCCGTAAATTTTGGAGAAATAAACATTAAAGAAACACATCCTCAGTTCAATAATTCTTATGTTATTTTCCCTTTCGGGAGAGATATTCCGCATAAATTAAAAGAAAATGAATTTATAGGTATAAAGCCTTCGCAGGCATTGAAACTACACTCATACAAAAAACAACTTACCAATAAAATGATTGTAAGTCAGCCCATTACCTTTCACGACCAAAAAACTTTCTATCTCCATAAAAATCTCAGAGCCATAGATAATAATATACTTTTTAGCAGGCTTAAGCCGGAAATGCATGCTGCTGCCGATGAACATTTCATGGATCAAAAACAAGTTTTACGGGCATTTGAAAATTATCCTCAAATAATTGATAACAGCAAAAAGATTATCAGCAGCAGCGAAATAAGTTTCGATTATAAATCATATAAAAACAAACACAGCTTTACGGGAAGCCGTTATGATGATAAAATTTTGCTTAAGAAACTCTCGCTCGACGGTTTAAAATACCGCTATGGAAGCAAAAATAAAATTGCCCTCAGGCGTGTGGAAAGTGAGTTGGAAATAATTGACAAACTGGGATTTTCATCATATTTTTTAATCACCTGGGATATAATTCGATATTCCATGTCGCGAGGATTTTACCATGTGGGCAGAGGCAGCGGTGCCAACAGCATTATTGCTTACTGCCTGAGAATTACCGATGTAGATCCCATAAAACTGGATCTTTATTTCGAGCGCTTCCTTAATCCCAGGCGTAGTTCTCCTCCCGATTTCGACATCGATTATTCGTGGAAAGACCGTGATGAAGTTCAGGATTATATTTTTAAACGTTATGGTCGCGATCATACTGCTCTGCTGGGCACATCAGTCACCTTCAGAGGGAAATCCATCTACAGGGAACTTGGCAAAGTACACGGGCTTCCAAAGTCAGAAATAGATGTGCTCACCCGTAACCCATCTACCGAAACCGGCAAAAACAGCCTTACAAGGCACATACATGAAATTGCACAACTTATGACCGACTTCCCCAACCAAAGGAGTATTCATGC
>PKTA01000187.1 GCA_002869365.1 Marinilabiliales bacterium
AGCCTCCGAATGGCTGCATAAAACTGATCCCAGCCGACCTGTTCATTATGAAAGGGCCCTTAAAAGAGAAACCGTTGATGTATATTCACCCATGTATGCTGGAATCAGATATATTGAAAACTATGCAAAATCAAAACCCTACAGGCCTCTCATATTATGTGAATATGCGCATTCAATGGGAAATAGTACAGGCAATTTACAAGATTACTGGGATGTGATAGAAAAATATCCAGAACTTCAGGGTGGTTTTATCTGGGACTGGGTAGATCAGGGACTACTGAAAACTGACGAAAAAGGAAATCCCTATTGGGCTTATGGTGGTGATTATGGACCAGATACAATTCCAAGCGATGGAAACTTTTGTTTAAATGGCATTGTGAATCCCAACAGGACTTTACATCCTGCAATGCATGAAGTAAAAAAAGTATATCAAAATATTGGCATTAATGCAGTTGACAAGGAAGATTTGAAATTTCAACTTATAAATAAGTTTTTCTTTACCAATCTCGATAAATATGAAATCAGATGGGAAATAATTGGAAATGGTAAAACTATCTCTAAAGGAACTTTAGATAAAATAGATTTGAAGCCACAGGATACTATCGATTTTAAACTGAACACTGCTGATTATAATACTATGCCTGGTGTGGAATATTTTATAAACTTTGGTATTTATACATTGAATGACGAGCCTCTTTTGGGAAAGAATTTTCAGATTGCTAAAGAACAAATATCATTGGGATTTACTCCTTACATAAACACAGGAAAAGTTAATCGTCCGGATGATTTGGAAATCTCACAAAGCAATGGCAAATTAGTTGTTGAAACTGAGAGAATTAAACTTGTTTTCGACACATTAACCGGTTTTATGGAATCGTTTCATTTAAATGGCAAAGAAATTATAGATGATAAAGTAAAACCCGATTTCTGGAGAGCACCTACCGACAATGACTTTGGTAATGGCATGGACAAAAGGCAGGCTATTTGGAGGACAGATGGAAAAAATGCCGAATTAATATCATTAGACTGGGAAATAACTGAAAGTTATAAAGTAAAAATCATTTCCGAATTTTTACTTCCTGAAAGCAGGTCTTTTTTGAATTTGGAATACATTGTTTGGGGAAACAGTAAAGTTGATGTTTCAATGAGTTTTAAACCCGGTATAAAAGGCCTGGAGAATTTTCCGAGATTTGGGTTAAAATTTGTTCTTGAAGATTCTCCACTTATTGAATATTACGGAAGAGGCCCTCATGAAAATTATTCCGACAGAAAGACCTCAGCATTTGTTGGGCACTATAAAGGCGAGGTGAAAAATCAGTATTTTCCTTACATACGTCCACAGGAAAATGGTTATAAAACTGACTGCAGATGGTTAATTTTAGGAGATGAAAATCAAGGCATACTATTTACCTCTAAAATACCATTTGGTTTTTCAGCACTAAATATACCTGATTATCAAATAGATCAGATTACTAAATTAAACCATAAACACACTAATGATATAAATCCTGATAATAAAACATACTTGCATCTGGATATGGCTCAGATGGGGGTTGGTGGTGACAACAGTTGGGGTGCCCGACCTCATGAACAATACAGAATTCCGGTAAAGGAATATGAATTTAGTTTTAGTATTTTACCGTGGGAAGACGGTGTAAACCCATTCAATTTATGGATGAAGTAAAGTCTTAAAGGAAAGAGAGCAAATAAAACCTAATAATTAAATTAAATATTAACGCTTATTTA
This sequence comes from Marinilabiliales bacterium, assembly GCA_002869365.1. Lineage (GTDB taxonomy): Bacteria > Bacteroidota > Bacteroidia > Bacteroidales > F082 > BM524. The sequence continues at coordinate 1,747 of PKTA01000187.1, forward strand.
TAAATTCAAACGATAAATAACTTGATTCCGCTATCTAAATTTTTTAATTAATATTTGAAGAATTAAAAGTTTACCGCTATTTATTACTTTTAATTAGGCTTTATGAATAATTTAAATTCCAACACACTAACCGGATATACAAAATCGGTGAGAAGAAAAACTCATCAACAATTTGTATGTCCTAACTGTGGATATATTGCTTTTAATCATATTGATTGTCCTATCTGCGACAATAAACTAAAATTAAAGAAGACAACGAAATATTCCTTTTAAGCGAAGCATCAAAAAAGGCTAACTAATTAGTTTAGAATCGAATCCATAATTATTTCAACACGAGTTCCCGATGGCTCACCTTTCTCAAACAAGTCGATTATTTTAATACCGTAAACACCAGTATTATTTTCATTAAGCAAATCCAATCTTTCCTTAGTAATTTTTATTCCTTTGGATTCCTTTTTATGTTTTCGTCTTTTGTTTTGCTCAGATGATTTTTTCCGTCCAATGCCATTATCTTCAATAATACATTTGATAGTATTTTCATCCAATTTTTCAATTTCGAGTATAATTCTACCCTTTACCCTCAATGGTTGAATACCATGTTTTATTGCGTTTTCGAGTATGGGCTGTAATAGCATTGGAGGTATTAAAACAGAATCAGTATCAACATCATTACTTAATTTCACTTCATAGTCGAACATATCATCAAAACGCATTTTTTCCAGATCAATATAATGCTGCAGATAACTTAGTACATCGCTTAGTCTTACAAATTTCTTATCAACAAATTCCAGAGTCATTCTAATAACTTTTGAAAATGAACTTAAATAGCCAAGAGCCTTATCTAACTCATTATCAAGCATATAATTTTGTATACTATTTATGGAATTAAATAAGAAATGCGGGTTCATCTGGGCCTGTAATGCCTTTATCTCAAGTTCTGAAATATGTTGCATTATTTTCCTTTTTTCTTCTTCCACCTTTTTTAGCCACTTTATCCTGAGACTATAAGCCAGGAATATTATGGCTATTAAACTTATTAGTACAATAGTATAAAACCAAATTTGTTTGTACCATGGTGTCATTATTTCAAAAGAAAATTCAGCAACATTTGAGTTTAAACCGGAGGTTTTATTTCTGCTTTTTACTAAAAATTTATATTTACCATAATGTAAATATGGATAAACAACATTTTTTTTATCTGTTGGACCCACCCAATCTTTATCAATACCATCGAGTTTATAATAATATTGATCTGATTCAGGATTTAAAAAATTGAGAGTATGAAAATATATACTCAAATGATTTTCATCAGGACTTAAAATTAACTCATCATCAGGCAAACCAGACCATTTATAAGTGTTTGTATAATCCTTCCAATTTACTTCCTTATTAAAAATTTCAACATTTTTTATTACAGTAGTAAGAGGACTTAAATTAAATGATGAAAACAGTCTGGTGTTAATTTTCATTAATCCATCATTGGTTGCTAACCAAATATTGCCTTTAGTATCTAAATCAGAGGCATTAACAATCTCCATATCATATCCTTCAGTATGTGAGAAATAACGGTAATTAATAATTTTATTTTTTATCTCATCTATATTGAAAACTCTAAGTCCATCTGAATAACCGGCAAACAATAAATTATCATTGATGTTAAGCCAGATTACAGAATTTTTAATTCCTTTAAGTTTAATCTCAAATATTTTATTCCTGTTTACTGGTTCAAATATTTCAATTCTACCATCACTACCTCCCAAATAAGCATAGCCATCTTTATCAAAACATATATCGTTTATATTTTTATTTACAGTAGTATCCCTTTTGGAAAGGTTAATTAATTCTCCTTCTTTATAAATAAAAACCCCCGAGATTCTGCTTGATACCCACACTTCGTCTTTATATGTTCTGATGAACTTTGAAAATATTGGATTGGCAGTATCAGTATATTGGAAAATCTTATTCGATTGATTATAATTATCAAACTTCTTTAAAGAGCTAGCCCAAGGGCCACACCGAAAGAGGGTATCTGAAGATGTAAATGCTATGTCTGAATGAATAAATGGAGCAAAATAATATGAGTCTTCAATATTTTTTTTCGGAATTTTAAAACTTCCGAAATTAGAACAAGTAAGCCATAAATTATTATTGTTATCCACTTCAATATCATTAATATGAGTTCTCTGATTGTGGTAAAGTTTGTTTAACTTTTTGATTCTGGTTTTCAGGCTTATATCTGAAATTTTATTTTTTTCTGCCTGAATTCTCAGATTATATAAATACTCAATATCTTTCTTTACAAAGGATTTTGAATTCCATTTAAAAAAGGAACTATCTGAGTAAAACCAGATATTATTTTGATTGTCAATTTCTATACCGTTTAAAAACAGCTTATTCTCATTAAAATAACCAGAAGGATAATATTCAAAATATTGTGGTGGAATTATATACAATCCTTCGTCGAGGGTACCGTAGTATAAAAATTTTTGTTTTTCATCAAATTTCATCGCCCAGCCCAATATTGAGTTTATATTATAAGCCTGGTTTAACCTCAAAATGCTATCCTCAGTAATTTTGAATAAGCCCCCGGGCGGGGAAATGCCTCCTCCATTCCAGGATGCTGCCCAAATATTTTGGGAATAATCTTTAGCAATTCCAAATACCTGACCAATACCACTAATTTTATTTAATGTAGAATCATAATATTCTGCAATCCCGTCACGCTCCCATCCAAAATACAATTGCCCTTTTTTATCCTCATAAACAGAACTCACCCCTAAATTGTCGGTCAGCTTATCTGCAACCCTATGGATATTTGGTTTTCCGTTTTCAAATTGAATAAAATAGTGATTATTTGCAAAATCATAAAAGTAAACTGCACTATCTTTTTCCAATATTCCGGTTATAATAACATTCTTTTTTAGATCGTTATTTTTAGTATTAAAATTAAAGAAAACGGAATCCTTTAATATAGATATTGCTCTATTTGTGCCTATTGCTATGCAGTTAGTTTGCGAACAATATTTCACAATTCTGACTGAATTGTCAACTAGACCATCCTCTTTGGTATAACTAATGAACTTCTCACCATCAAATTTTGAAACTCCTGCTCCAAAACATGCAAACCACATATTGCCCTCATTATCCTCATCAATATACCATATCTTATTTCCTGCAAGGCCATTAAGGGTATTATAAATAGTAAATCTTTCACCATCCCAACAACTCAATCCTGAATCTGTGCCTATCCAGATGTAGGATCTACTATCTTTATAAATGGAGCGTATGGCATTTCCTGGTAAACCATCAGCAGAAGTGATATTTCTACTGTGATAATTTTGGGACTGGCCAATAAAGTAAAATAGTATAAAAAGTATGTTTAGTAAAATCCTCAAATTAAATTATTTATCCTGATTAAAACTCCTGTTAGTAAGCGCTTTTACAAATTCGTCAATCCGTCTGTGGGCGATATCCAGTTGTATTCCATTGTCGAGTATTACTCTATGCCCGTCGGTTCGTAAATACTTATCCACATAATTTAAATTTAACAGATAGGTTTTATGAATTCTGAAAAAAACCTCCTCTGGCAATAGGTCTTCAACATAACCTAAGGTTTTTGAAACCAGAACATACTTTTCATTTATGAGATGGATTTTGGTATAATTTCTATCGGCTTCGCAATAAATAATATTATTTATTTTCTCCATTTGATATCCCGCCAAAGTAGGAAGAGCAACTTTACTTTTTATTGATATACCCATATTCATATTAGATATTAAGATATCTATTCTTTCCTGCTTCGATTTTAGGAACTCATGATTTTCATATCTTTTTATGGCATCATTTAAATCAATATAATTTATTGGTTTAAGCAAATAATCTAGTGCCGAGTATTTTATAGCATCCAGCGCATATTGATTATAAGCGGTTGTAAAAATTACTTCAAAATTGAGTTTATCAAAATAATCGAATAGTTTAAAGCCATTTTCATCCGGCATTTGTATGTCAAGAAAAACAATGTTGGGGTTGTATTTATTTATTGCTACAACACCATCTTTCACCGACTCACATAAGGCCATAACCTCGAGTTTATCATCAAAATATCTTTGAATAATTTTTTTGAATGATTCTCTGGCTTTTCGTTCATCGTCTATTATTATGCAACTAATCATGATATAAGTTTAACTAAAATGAAACCATATAAACATGAATATTTAAAATATTCAAAACATTTAAACACTTCCATAAAATTTCTAACTCTGAAGTAATTTTATAATGAAATTGTCAAGTTTTAAAAAACAAAATGCTTAAAACCTATAGTCTATTACGCTAATTATTTGCTAATTATAAGCTTATGGGCCTCTACCTTGTCTCCATTATAAACTTTCACAATATATAACCCACTTGACAAATCAGATATATCAACAGTTTTAGATTCACTCAATTTTACAATCTCTCCGCTTATATCCAGTATTTCTACAATCTGAATATCATCAGTAGTCTTATTCTTGGCTTTGACAGTTATGATGTTCTTGGCAGGATTTGGAAACACTAAGTATTCTGAATCTACTTTATTAAACTCATCAATTGAAAGATTATTCCATTTTACTACGGGAAAGATAGCATTGGAAACTTTTAAAAAGAACCTTGGGTCAGAAGAATAAGAAACCCATTCATCCTCACTATTCAAAGTCCATGAAACTCCAACTGCCGAAGCCCCATCAATATCTGTCTTTAATGCGAGAGTATCCGATGCATCTTCAGGTAAAAATATACCTACATAATAAGACTTTGGTAACTGTACGACATTACTAAAGTTTGCTTCGCTTAAGATTCCCATTTCCACATCGCTTACTATTTGATTGAAGGAAATAGTTGTGAAATCTAATAAATCACCAGGATTATTATTTTCTCCCCCGGCATTCCATATACCAACTTTTAGCATTTTATCAGCACCTCCTGAATTAAAGGCTTTACCAAATCTGAATAAAACTTTTTCAATATCGAAGGTCTTCATTTCATCCGTAAAGAATTGTGCTTTTATTTTATCCCCATCACAATTTGTTCCTGAAACATATCCACAATCACTCCTTGTACTACCATCTGAGTATGCATATAATGTATCATTTTGAGGTAATATCATATTTAATGTATCTTCAACTATGATTGACACTAATACTGAATCTATTCCCTGATAATTAAGTATATTATCTGTAACTGTAAGACTAAAATACTGGTCGTTAAATAAAGCATTTGTGAGAGGTGAGAGTATAGACGGATCATCCACTAGGGATACCGGTTCCCAATGGAATGTTAAGTTCGGAGAACCTCCTGTATAACTACCGTTTAAAGTGGCTGTTCCTCCAGGAGGAATACCAATATCATCCCCTGCATTAACTATTAGTTGATCAAAAGCTGTAAGATGTGCTGACATACTGGTTTCTTGTCCACAACTATTCGATACTTCACAATAATAGTATCCTGTATCGGCTGCTGTTACATTCTGTATTAGAAGTTGTGATAGAGTGGCCCCAGACAATAAACCTGAAGGACCGTACCATTGATAATTTAATGGTTCATCTCCTATTGATGTGATATTAAATTGAACATCATTCGTAAAATATACAATTTCATTTGTTGGATGCTGAGTAATATCAGGAGAAATCAAAACATCTACTAATACTGAATTACTTTCAACTATTTCACAACTATTGCTAACCAAACATTTGTAATTTCCTTCATCTGAAGATGTAAGATTATTTAAAATTAAGGTGTTGGAATTGGCATCTGTGATATCCACATTATCTTTTTGCCATTGGTAAACAAGAGTTGGGGATCCTGTGGCTTCTATAGTAAGTGTGTGAGAACTACCTTGACAAATTGTTATGCCCTGGGGTTGAGTTGTAATTGTTGGTGGTGTGAGTGGTGTTCCGAGAGGGTTTTCAAATGCACCCATATCAGGGTTACTGCCTCCTGGATTTGGCCTTTGATTGTATAAATAATCATCTACTGGTGCGCTATAAGACTCCTCATTAAATACAAAATCCTGTATACCAACTCCAATACATGGAGAGCAGTCTGAAAGAGAATAATCATTATTCAATAGAGTGGGTGCATTAATATTCCCAACTCCATCATCTGGGATATTATCCAATCGGCAATATTCTGCTAAATAACCTAAACCTGAGTTCATCGTATAACCTTCTATTATTGAATTATAAATAGTAAAATGAGAAGGTGGGAGAATATTGATTAATGAACCTTGTTCATTACTAGAATTTATAATTGTATTATTTATTAAAACTGGAGATGAAGCCTCCCAAGAATAAAATATAGCATCAGTTCCTTCTTTATTATTTGAAATAACTATGTTATTTATAAGCATTGCTTTACTACCACCTCTAAATTCAATAACATTATACCATCCTTCTTGTACTTCACTTATATAACAGTTTTTGACTACAGTTTCAGTATTCCAAAACTGTATTTGATTTCCATTCTCCCAACAAGTATTATTATAGATATTGCAATTTTCTATTACACCATGATTGTTTGCTATAGATATTCCTCCTCCATGCCTACAATCATTATTGTATATATCACAATTTTTTACATTTACTGTATTATAGTCCAAACCAGGTTCTCCATACCCATTAATTGCAATTCCTCCTCCTCCAGTATCACCTGGTGCAATATTGTTATAAACCTTACAGTTTAATATATTAGCATTAGCACTAGAAATTAAAACCCCTCTAACACCATTGGTTATTGAGAATCCAATTAATGCAGTTGTACTGTCCTCATTATTAATAATTTGTACAGCCTCATCCCACCATTGTCCATCAATGATTGTTTGGTTAATAGTATTGGTGTCATTATCAAATATAAAATTTGATGTAAGAACTATACTTTTTCCATTGTAAATAATATTTTCCTCATATGTCCCAGGCTGTACCAAAACAGTATCTCCATCATTGGAAGCATCAATACCCTCTTGTATTGTAGGATAATCAGCAGGTATATTAATTATTTGGGAACTTAAATTTAGGCTTAATAAAACAAAACTTAATAGTAAAATTCTTTTCATAGTGTATGTATTAAATTTAATATTGTTTAAAACTACAAAATTTATTTAAAGCATCATATAGAATTATTTAACGTGATAATATAAAGATAAACGAAGGATTTCCAAAACTAAAAACTAGGTGGGTTTTCTTGATTTTATCAAAAATATGCAAATAAAAAAAAGGAGGAAAATTCCTCCTTTTAATATTTTACATCTTGTATTATTCTAAGTCCTAATTCAGGTTTACCTTGGAAATAAAATGTTTACTTCCTGAAACATATTCCACAATAACAATTCCTCTTGGCAAATCAGCAACAGATATTGTTTTGTTTTTCAGCGAATTAAAAGTTTGCTGTCTTAAAGTTTTTCCTGTCAAATCATAAATTCTCAAAATACCTGCTTCTTCAATTTCTGCATTTATGGTGAATTCATTTCGTGCAGGATTTGGATATATGTTAAGGATCTCCAACTCATTATTAGAAAATAGGCTGGTATAAAAATCAGAAGAATCCACAACCACAAACTGATGCATCATACTAGTATCTTCATGCGTAAGTATATGACAATGATACATATATCCCATATGTGCAACTGGCGGACCAGGGAAGCTATCAAATCGTGCTTCAAAAGTTAAAATTGCTCCCGGGCGTATTAACTGAACATCTTTATAACCTACTAATTCATCAGGTAAATCTGGGAAAGTATAAGTTGCTACAGTATCTCCCATACCTAATTTACCAGTGTATTCTACAACCTGAAATTGCACTTTATGTATATGAAACGGATGCGATTTATTGGTAAGGTTATTAATTACCCATTTTTCTTTTGTATTAACCAAAACAGTATCATTAATAACATTCATATCCATTGGCGTTCCGTCAATAGTCCACACATTACCACTACCTCCTGATCCCATAAGATCCTTCTCTCTGGTTTTAAAAACTGAGCCTTCAGATAATGTATAATCAACAAGTTGTGAAGGTATGCTTGTAATTGGATCTGAGGATGACAATGAAAAATCAACAATAAAAGCCATTAATGCTTTTCCATTAGTAGACCCATAATTTGCATCAGCAGGAACTGTTAGTTTTCTCATGTAAACAGTATCCCCATCAGCAAACTGAGTAAAGTCAACTAAAAATTCTCTTCTGTCGCCTACCGACATTAAAGTTGAATCAGTTTCTCTTGGAACATCAATATAACCACCCCCGGTAGCTACCATCCACATCTTTTCAAAATTGTTGTTTGTATTAAGATCAGTATTAAGTCCTATTTGGAACATTTTACGTGGGCTACCATTTAGTACTCTAAGTCTTACAACCTCAGCCGGAACTTTCAAATAACCACCAACTACTCCATTTATTAATGTATAAGGACCATTACCTGGTTTTTCACCTGCTTTAATGGCAACTGCTGTTGGAGGTGTTGTAGTTGAATCAAGTACAAATCCCTTTTCCTGTATTACTATTGGAAAATCGTTTTCCCCATAATTTTTTGGCAATAATGAATACAAGGGATCATTGGCAGGGTCTTCTACTATAATCATACCTGCCAAGCCTCTGATTACCTGATCAGTAGTTAAATCCATTAAGTGGGTGTGATACCAACAGGTTTGCACCTCATCAATAACATTAAAAAAGGGACTCCAACTGGAACCATTAAATATTACCTGATGCGGGCCACCATCCATTAATCCCGGAATGTTTAATCCATGCCAGTGAACAGTAGTATTTGCACCATCCGGAAGATTATTAGAAATTTCAAACTCCAATTCTTCACCTTTAGGGAAAACTAAAGTAGGTCCTAAATATGACATCTGATTATCCACTGGCTGACCCTGCTTATTATAACAATAGGCATCAAGATCTACATTCAGATTTATATCCGTCACGAAACCGTTAGGGTCAAAATTATGCTGATTCCCTGAAATTTCTATTTCCATAAAACTTCCTGTTACCAGGTATGGTATAGGTATTTCATTCTTGAAAATCTGAGCATTAATTATTTGAGGTAGCGCCAATACTGCTAACAACAGTATTCCAACTTTAATTGTAATTAGTTTATTCATAGAATTAGTAAATTAGTTAAACATAATGTTAAAGTAGAAGAGAGGGAGAATTTACATCTCCCTCTCTTTTTATTAATTTATTTAATTAGTATCATTTTATTCGAGAGGTTTACACCTTTATCACTACTTAAGTGATAATAATAAACTCCTTTAGGGAAATCATTTCCATCAAACACAACATTATATGTTGTTCCGGCTACCACAGATCCGTTATAAAGTTCTGCAACCTCATTTCCAATAGAATTAAAAACTTTTAAAACGACTTTTGCATCTTGCGAAAGAGTAAAGTTTATTGTTGTTTTATTATTAAATGGATTTGGATAATTCTTTATTTGATTTCCTAAATCAGGATCTAAACCTGTAATGGATGATGATTTACTTCCACAGTTTCCATAAACTTCGTATTCTTCACCATCAGCAATTGCAGATAACTTTTTAGATAAAGGAACATGAACTTCACAAATGGCGGTTCCTGTATTACCACTACCATCATCAACTTCAACAGTTACTTTATAAACTCGTCCATTGCTATTGCTATTTCTTTCTTTACGCAACTGAATCGATTTACAATCGCCGGCTATTACAATATCATTAAATGTATTGCCGTCGTTATCAGCATTTTCAGCTTCATCGCTTGAAGCGGAAACAATTATCAAATCATCCATACTCACTGATGAACAGTCATCAGAAACTGAAATCACAAGATCGTCTACATCAAAGTAAGCATATTGATGATTTGGAGGCCATATTGTTAGCGGGCCGGCAACAGTAATTATTGGTGCATTATTATCTTCCACAGTAATTATTGCGCTGCACACATCGAATTCGCCGTAAGGATCAGTAACTGTAAGTGTTACATTATGAACTCCAACGGAATAAGGACCTTCTGGAGAAAGAGTATATGTAAGTACATCACCATTGGGATCAATAGAACCATTATCAACTTCTATGGCAGTAACTATTGCTTCGCAATTAGCATCGGCAGACACTATAATATCCTGGCATATTGCTTCAGGGGCACTGTTTGGAAGTTCTAAAGTTACAGGAACTGTTACAACAGGAGTATTATCAGCATTACTGCTTATAACAATATTTGTATTATATGTACCTATTGTCAGGCTTGTTGCGTCATATGACACAGAAATATCTTCATTACTTCCGGGAGTAAGTGAGCCAGAAAGAGGAGTAATACTCAGCCATGTAACTGCTGGTGATACTTCAGCCGTCCAATTCAGGTCGAAAGAACCAATATCCGATGTGTTTATAACATTTACCATTTCTGCTCCGCTAATGCCATATATACTATTAAATGAAAGTGAAGCCGGACTAACAGCAATGTTAGCAAGACCTGCAGGGGCATTAAGGTTAATTTCTGCAATTTTTGTTGCCCAATCTGCCCATTGCACATCTCCTAATCCATATTCTGTTGTATACCAGAATTTTATATCATCAACAGGGTCAACTGACATCATAGAATAATCTCCCCATCTGTTATAAGCACCATCAATAGATGCTGTACCTTCATGAATAGAAGTTTCAGGTAAATCCATTAATCCGGTTCCTGAATTATAAGCCGACTGGCCTGTAAATCTTATGGAAGGATGAGTTGAGGATCCTGTTACAGAATATCCCAGTGCTATATCTCCATTACCATTCATGGCAATACTTCCCATCCATCTGTTATCACCATCGGCAGGAGAATATGTCCCCTGTTGATAAGTTGTCCAACTGGTACTACCAGTGTTAGCACGGAACTCATACAATCTTATACCTCTTTGGGTGGATGCTTTTACAGTATGATTTGCTACCATAGATTGGTGAGTACCAAAATTACGATATTGTAAACGATACATCATTGCCCATGCATGAGCATGTAAGCCCCTATTGTTGGGTTGATAAATGAGACTATTATCACTAATATAAGCAGCAACAGTTATGGGAGAAATTGTCATTGATGAGTTTGACGGATTACCCCAATCAGGTGTTGTAGTTGCCATATAAATATAATCATAAGAACCATAAGGTTTAAATATACTATAATGTGGAGTACCTGGTGGTGGTGGAATCGAACCATCGGCATCAGCAGGTACAATACCATCAAAATTATAATCTGCATCAAGGATGGGAATCATAAATGCATTTGCAGTTGTACCATTATACAATCCTGCCTTTTCTATTCCGGTAACAGTAGATCCTTGAAAACCATAATTAAAATCTCTGGTCGTAATATATATAGCATCATTCCAGATACCGAATTTTGGATAATCAGGAAATGCAGGATAGGAAATGGCATAACGATAATATGCTCCTGTTGGATCTGAGGTTTGAGAAACAGCAATAAGTACATAATCATGTGTAGTTTCAAACTGACTTACAATCCACCTATCTTCAAACTGATCATAAAGAACAATAGGATCGCCATCGTTTGATGCTCCGAAATCAATACCATTATAAACAAAACCGGCCCAAAAAATACTATTTGGCTCTGGCCCGAAAATGACAGCGTCTGTATTTAGATCAAAAATCATTGTGAGCAGATTTGTCATCTGTACATAATGATTGGGCCCCACATCACCTTGTGTATCAGGAGGTGTTATTCTTCCTCCTCTTACTGACTGGTTAGTTGCATTGCTAACACCTTCATAAATACGGTCTACACTTGGTGGTAACACGCGGTTAGCAGAATAGGTATTCTGTAAAACAGGATCTTCTTTTAGATCTAAAGTGTTTCCCTCTGTTCTGTTTTTAAAATCAAATTTATTTTTTATCTCCTTTGCTTCATAAGTTGATAATCTGTCAGTAAAAACTTTAATATCCCTTATTGGAGGTGATAAATCTTTATGGGCAACTTTTAATTCTATTGCTCCATTAATTGTTTTTGTTTGTTGTCCTCTAAAAGTGCTTGGTGCTATTAAGAACACCATTAAAAGAGAACCCCAAAGTAGGTAGTTTTTCTTCATAAAATTACTTTTTTTGTTTGTTAGTATTATTTAGTTTTAACATCGCTATAAGGCTTGTTATATTATAACAATAGAAGGTAAAACTATATAAACATTCTGATGCTTACAAAACTTTAACAAGAGTTTAACATTAGGAGGTCACAAGAAAAGTATCAGATTATACTTTCAAAATGACTATTAAATAGAGGCTAAAAAAAGTTCAATAAACGTGATATATTCAGGCAGTTTTAAACTACAATTTCTGGTTTATCAATTCTAGTAAATTTTTAGTACCAGAAACGTCTTGTTTTTGAACTTTTCCTGTTTCAAGGGCTTTTAATGCCTCTGTTTTAGCTTTGCTATATTCACCGTTTTTATAGAGTAAAGCAGCATGGGTATCTAGATTAAAATAGTTTACAGCCAATTCCAAGGATCTTTCAACCAATACTATTCCCATTTCAATTTGTTTAGGGTCGTCGTATTTTTTATAAATTTCCCAGGCCATAGCATTTAACTGTTCCCAATCATCCCAAACTTCATTAGAAGTCGCTCTTTGTTCTTCAGTCATCTCATCACCAAAATTCCTAATAAGCCAATTATCAGAAGTTTTTGTTTCCGATTTATTCAAAATTTCTTTTGCTCCGGGAGCATATTCAGGAGTATCGAACTCAGTTGTTTCATAAAAGAATACATCATGCTCATACTTTTCTGTTTTTACCAGCAATCCTGTTTCATCATAATACTTCCATATTCCTGACTTTTTTCCTGCCAAATAAGACTTAAGCGATTTTAAGATGCCGTTGGAATAATAATCCTTAGAGTATTCAAATGAACTAGTAATCTTTTTAATTTCACGACTTGGATAAATCCCCTCACTTTTATGAATCCAGACTTTCCCATCTCCAATATTATCGGAATACCTCTTATAGTTTAAATCAAAAATAAAATCATTTAAAACATAGTCGAAGCCTGATTCAGTAATATTTGGCAATAAGTCGGTCTCATTATAATGTCTTCCATATTGAACATACCCTACTTGTTTTACAACACTGGCTGGCTCACAATAGAAATAATTCTTTTTGTACTTCTCTCCATTTTTCCAATAAGTTCCTGTTACTTCTGGGCCTCTGTTATAAGTAACTTTTTTAGTTGGATATATCATTTTAACAAAGTTATTAGGTTTAAACTTTATCACTAGTCCAGACGGGTTGCTCCTTTTTTTACTTCCTAAATCTTTAAAACCATAGCGCTTAAGATCCTTTAGCAACTCAGGATCAGAAATATAATCATATTCAATCCATTTTTCAATGGTCCCCGTTTCTACATATGGATTATTAATTTCTTCCTTAAACTCTTCGAATACATCAAAATCGCAATGTTTATAATCATTCCAGAAAAAGTAATACAATCTTTTTTCAAATTGCGGATAAGCTGTTCCGCTAAATATGATGTTTTCATTTCCATCATCACTTACCGCTTGATTTCCATAAAAAACACTAGTTCTGAATTTTTCAGACTCCATTCTCGGAACATAAATTCTGTCCTCATCCTTGTCTTTTGAGGTATAAGAAGAATAATATATTTTGTCCTTATCAAGTTTTGATATCTTGTCAAGGTCGGGGATAATATAAACTATATACTTATCTCTATAAAAAACGATATATTGCTTTTCCTTAGAACTGCTAGTGAAATTATTTCTATTTGTAATTAAATGAGCTTTTAATTTGTCCAATTTTTTAAAAGCATCTAAATCTCTTCTTACAGATGGCTCTAAGGATTTCGCAATTTCCCGGTTTTTCCTATCATTTTCCATGCGGGCTATCTCCTCTTGCCTTTCTCTCTCGAGTCGTTCAAGTTCTTTAAGTCTGGCCTCTTCAATCCTTTTGCGCTCAGCCTCTTTTGCTGCTTCCACTTTTTCATCCACGGTTATCAGGAGTGGTGAAATCCGTTTAAGAACCTCATTCGAAGGACCAAAATTAAAACACTTATCCAAGGATTTTTTAGCATTTATCCATTCGCCTTTTTTGGCATAGCACTCGGCTCTTAGGGCTTCAATATATGCATTTGATGCTCCTCCTGCTTCTTCCGATTTATCGAGAAGTTCAAGTGCTTTACTGTAATTCTCAGCTTCGTAACTATCCTGTGCACTGAAATAGTATGCCTTGGATTTCATTTCATCTGACTGAGCAAACGAATCATATGAATAGAATAGTAATGGCAAAAGTGTTAGTAAGATGTATTTATTCAATTTCATAACCAATAGATTTATAGTAACTTTTGATTTCTTCTTCTTTTTCTTCAATTAATCTATAACATTTTTTGTTGTTTCTTATTCTGTCTCTTTCTGCCCTTTTTCGGCAGTCATAATCACAATCGGCCGATACCAAACTAACCATTGGGGCATTGAAATTATCGTAAAAGGATATGGTTTTTTTGGGCTCCAGTATCCACTTCCCGTTGCGACCGATATATCCAATATCGTACTTACGCACAGTAATTTTTACTCTTTTTTTATAACAATCGGAGGATGTGTATTTTTCCTCACTTCCTGCTGCAATACTTACTTTGGCCATTTTTTCTTCTGGTTTATATTCAATAATTTGATAATCACCAAAAGGGATAAGCATTAAGTCATTTAACTTATCATATACACCTTGTTTATTGCCATCATATCTTACTTCATAACTTTCCTTGCCACTTTTTTCACTATCAGCAGGTAATTCCCATCCGCTTTTTTCACTTTCACTATTGTCCCAGTTATTAGAGTCATTGTCGGAGTTTTGCTTATCCTTATTATTACTGTTTTCTATATTATCCCAGGAATTACTTGATTTATCATCATTATCCCAAGAGTTGTTAGAACCATTATCTTTACTACCTCCATTATCATCAGGTGATGGAGTTTCATTCCAATTATTTACCTTCTTCTTTTTATTATCCTTTTTTTCTGCAACATCATCTTTCGCATTTTCTCTTTTAAAAAATTCTTTGGCAATAGCATCGATTTCTCTTTGAGGTACCTCTATTTTAACAATTTCAATTGAAAAAGTTGCCGATTCAGAATTTTTGAAAATAGAGTATCCTGCAGTATTATCAATGGCGCAATTGTACATAACAAATTCTGTCCAGTCTTTGGGACTTCCCGGTGAAAGGTCATCACCTGTTTTATCTTTAGATGATATATAAAAATGTGTGTTTGAATTAACTTTTAATTTTCCTGAAAGATCAGTAAGTTCATAATAAGTTCTATCGGTAAAAGTTGCTTCTTTCTCTTTTCTGAAACACTCGGGAAGTGATTTTATAGCATTTTGCTTTTCGTTCGAAAAAGTGTCTCCAAAATCAAATATAACACTAAGTTCAAGTTCAATATATGTGGGCTTCAATTGATTGTACCTTTTTAGTAAGTCGGGATACTTTTGAAGAAGGCTTTCCGAAAGATATGTTGTATAAGCAGAACTAAAAACTCTGCTACCCTTACGCCAACGAAATAAATATTTATATGTGGGCTCTTTTAATAATGTCCACCACTCAATGCCTAATGTGATTTGTTCAACTAATTCCGTCCTGTCCTTTAACTTTACATCTATGGGACTTGCGTCAACCTGAGTAATAAATCTATTATCTTCAGTTTTTGCAGTTTCGCTTATTTGTTGACTCCGCACCTGATAATTAAAAGCAAATAGAAACAAGAACAATAAATATTTCAACATGTTTAGTGATGTTTATGAAAGTAATATTCTGACTAAGTTAAGATGCAATTGAAGTTACAACTAAATCATTATAATTACCTAATAAAAACATATCTTAAAGTACTGGATGTAAGAGTAATGTATTCATTAATAATTTGATAATTCAAGGGCAAAAATAAAATTATTTATAATTATTCCAAATAAATAATATTTAAAAAATTTAAAAATCAATATTAAAATGAACATATAATATTGATTATCAGAATATAAAAAGATATATTAGCATTAATAGTCGCATAGTGATAATGCAAACTCAGTATTGGAAATGTAAAGTTATTGTTTTAAGGAGACAACTCAATAATTTTAGTTCAATACTTTTACTCAAACTATAGAATTAATTAATAAAAAACGCTGGAGGCGAATCTATTTTTAATAATTGGAATGTTCCTAAATCAAAGATTATTAATTTATCGAGCCCCAACAATCGAAACTGAAGATATGGTATCCCCCATTCCAACTAGGGTTATTGGTTTATCAATAATTATAGTAGGTACGGCAATAATTTCCATATTATTTATTTCGAAAATGCCATTTTCTTTAATATCATTATCTCCAAATTTAGCAGTCAGAAAATCTGATAAATTACTAAGTTCATTCAAGCCTGTTTCCGACACTTTTTTGTCTTTTGCCCAGAGTAATTTATCATGTTCATTTATTGATCCTGTTCCAGCTTTAGTAGCTGCTACAACAGCTGCTAACTGCATGCCATCGCGGTTTTGTTTGGGGTTAATTTTAAAACCCTTTTTCTGCAGAGTTATATATAATCCAAACATATGAAGTTGAAGACGAGGGCAATTAGTGTAAGCAAATACTTTTAACATACCTTTAAACAGATTACTGCTGCTAGTATTATTATTACAGTCTTCGGCTAATTCATTTTCACCCATAACTTCCAGTATATCTATAAGTTCTCTTTCATTAAAACCTATGCTATCAGAAATTGGGGCTAGCCTTTCAAGCAAATATTTACGGATTACTTTATCCTGGGTAGATGCTATTTCGAAATGAAGAATAGAATCAGGATTATTTTGTTTCCATTGTTGAACAATATTAATTGAATAGTCAATCCTATCTGTTCCATTAGTTCCATCACTGAATTTTTCCGTCAACATCTGAAACCCGGATAAGATAATATACTCATTATTTATCTCAGGCTTCAACATTGCTTTTACAAATTCATCATCTATATGTAATTGGAAATTTAAAGGGTCGTAGGTAGCAATAAATCTATTTGATTTAGGACATATAAAAACTTCCCCGTCTATTTTCATTTTATCTCCTTTGTCAAACTCTATTATCCAATGAATAAGAGGTATATCATCAACTCTTGAAATATTCGCTGCTTTTTTTAATTTGCCATCCTTTCCAACTGAAAGAAGATTATCACAATCGAGAAATAAACTCGCCTGTTCTTTGGGAATTGAGGCTCCATGCACATAAACATTATTTACATTGCAAACTCCCATAACATTGGCAACAATTCCTCCCTGGCCTCCCATTTGCATTTTATCGTAGCCTAAATGTTCATTTAACCAATCAAAAGTCGTTTTGTCCTGAATTAGCCACTCTTCAGCTATACCTCCTGTGAAACAATTAATCAAGCCTCGGAAAACATCCTCAACCTTCTTAATATTTCTTTCTCCTTCCTTAACTAATTCCTTTTGATTGAAATTAAATTCTGTAATAAGTTCTTCAATCCTCGATCCTGAAATCTTTATAACTGCATCTATATTAGCATTAAATGCGCTAATTAAGCCACGTACTTCTGACATTTTTTTAAGTTGAACTGAAGCAGTTTTGTAATTATTAAACCAATTATTTTTCAAGTCTGGTACCGACATAATACGAGCATTTTAAGGGATTAAACTGATATAGCATCTTCGTCACAAAAATATGATAATTGTAGTATGGTCTTTTGATTATACAAATTAAATAAAAGAAATTTATTAATTTTCATAAATAAAATAAATCACAAAGGATGTAAAAATTATACCTTTTACAAAATTTAGATAAGAGTTGGAAAGCAACAAAATATTTGTTTTTCATAACCTCTATGTAAAAGCGCAAACTTATTCAAACAATTATATATTTGTAAACAAGTCTTTAAAGCAACTATAATTGTTAAATTTTGTCTTAAAAATATATCAAAAAACAATATTATGAAAAAAACTTCCAATTGGTTACCTATTGTTTTTCTTCTTGCGATTAGCATATTTGCCATTGTTTATTTTTGGTCTGAATTTTCTAAACCCGATTCATTATCCATAGTATGAACTTCTGTAAATCAAGAAGAAGGGCCTGACAAAAGGCCATCAGAATGGGCATGGGTAAGACGCACATTTCCTTACTATAAAGCCGATGCTGCATATTTTCGTGAAGAAATGAAGTATGCAAAACAAATGAAAAAGAGTAGCATTAGCAAAGGTTTAGAACAATTAGAGTTTGGCGGCCCCACAAACATTGGAGGCAGGGTTACCGACATAGAATTCAATCCTCAAAACCCTGATATTGTGTATGCAGGTGCAGCAACAGGTGGCGTATTTAAATCAACAGACATGGGTAATACCTGGTTCCCAATATTCGACGATCAGGCAATACTTACCATTGGCGATATTGGTATTGACCCTAATAATTCTGATATTATTTATGTTGGTACAGGAGAAGCAAACGGTGGTCATAATAACTTCCCTGGTGGTGGTGTTTATAAATCAATTGATGCTGGCAGTACATGGGAGTTTATAGGCTTAGAAAATACAGTTTCAATTGGAAGAGTAGTAGTTGACCCCTCCAACAGCGATAGAGTATTTGTTGCTGCCCAGGGTTCATATTTTACAACCAACCCTGAAAGAGGTGTTTACAGAAGTGAGGATGGGGGAAATACATGGACAAATGTTCTTTATATTTCCGACTCAACAGGAGCAATCGACCTTATAATGGATCCTATTAATCCTCAAAATATTATGGTTGCTATGTGGGAACGAGTAAGACGTCCGGAATCAAGTCACCTTTATGGTGCTACCAGTGGTCTTTATAGAAGTTCCGATGGAGGTACCAACTGGGAATATATACAGCCTTCGGGAGTTTTACCGGATGCCCAGCAGCAAAATGTTGGAAGAATAGGTATTGCCTTGTGTAAAAACCAACCTAATACCGTTTACGCTATGTATACCGATGGTTCATACTACTCCTGATTTTTTAGAAGTGATGATTTTGGAAGTACATGGTCGAATGCTGATCCTGATATGGAAATATCATACGGAACAAGTAGTTTCAGTTGGTATTTCGGTCAGGTAAGAGTTCATCCTGATAATCCTGATATAGTATTTGCAATGGATGTAGCATATATGCGTTCTATTAATGGAGGTAACTCATGGCCAATTATTTATGGTTATGATGGAGGCCCATGGGATTTTCATGTTGATCAGCATGCTCTGGCTTTTAACCCAGATAATCCAAACTATATTATAAGTGGTAACGACGGAGGAATGAATATCTCAACCGATGGTGGGGTGAATTTTACAAAAGTTGCTGAACTTCCAATAAACCAGTTTTATGAAATTGGTTTAGACAGAAATAATCCCCAAAGATTATACGGAGGTACTCAGGATAATGGTACCCTTCGAACAAATAATGGCGGCATTAATGACTGGGACAGAATATTCGGTGGAGATGGTTTTTATGTTATCGTAGATTATACTAATCCTGATATCATATTTGCAGAATCACAAAATGGTAATTTGGGTAAATCCTATGATGGTGGCAACAGTTTTTATTGGGCTACAAATGGAATAAGTGAAAATGAGCCACGAAACTGGTCAACTCCTGTAGTTATGGATCCGAAAGACCACCAAATAATGTATTACGGAACAAATCATTTATACCGAACCACAAATGGTTCTGATTATTGGAGCTCAATAAGTCCTGATTTAACAAACGGTTATACAGGAAGCAGACCCGGAACAATTTCTACCATTGATGTTTCTCCGGTTAATACTGACATAATCTGGGTTGGCACATCCGACTCCAGAGTATGGGTAAGCCTTGATAATGGAATCAACTGGACAGATGTTTCCGAAGAATTGCCCAATAGATGGGTGAGTCGTGTTGTATCTGACCCCAATGAAGAAAATGTTGCATATGTAACCTTTACTGGTTTGAAATGGGCCGATCCGGAGCCTCATGTTTTCAGAACTGATGATAATGGAGAATCATGGACAGATATTAGTTCTAACCTCCCCGATGCTCCGATAAATGCCTTTGCTATTGATTATATAGACAATAATTATTTATTTGTTGGAAGTGACTTAGGTGCTTATTATAGCAGTAATTTGGGAGAAAGTTGGGAATATCTTGATGCCGAACTTCCTATGGTTACTGTATATGATTTAAAAATTCACAAAGTTGATCATTATCTGGCCATAGGTACCCATGCCAGATCGATGTATAAATTAGGCCTCGATCAAATTGTGGGAGTTAACGAAAATGAATCTTTTGTAAATAAAGCAATAACTGATTTCAAAAATCAGCCAAATCCTTTCGTAAACGAAACTCAAATAGCATTTAGTTTAAGGGAAACCAGCAAAGTTAAGGTTGAAATATTTGATATTCAAGGTAGAAGAATCGCAAACCTTTTAGATAAACAAATTAATGCAGGTAATCATAATATCAACTGGAATGCCACCAATGACAGAGGATATAAACTAAGTTCTGCTTATTATATCTGCAAAATTACTGCAGGAAATGAGAGCAAAACCATTAAAATGCTTAAGGCTGAATAGGAGTTATTTTGACTTAATAATCAGAAAAATATTATACATAAGCCCTGTCTTAAAGGCCGGGCTTATTTTATAATACTCAATAGAAATAGGTCTACGTGCCACCCAAAGTTATAATTAGCATTATAAAAAAGAATGTTATTGCTGCCAGAAAAATACCTCCAATTATAATAGCTGCCAGGGAAAAACCTTTGCCTTTAAGTGCACCGGAACTCTTGTTTACTCTGCCTAATCCAATTGAGCCAAGTACAATAGCGAATATTCCTAAGGCTAATCCTAATAAAAAAACTCCGCCGCCTAAAATAGTTGCTAATAAAACTGCTCCAAATGCAGCAATGCTTAAAACGAAACCCAAAAGGCTTACCCAATCAAATTTTCTATCATCATTTTCTGAAGGTTCGCTTAAACTGGTATCAGGCTGTTTATTATTATATTTTATCCTTTTACTCTTTTTTGTTTTAATCTTTTCATACAATAATTCATCCTCAACAACGGGATTAGTGTATTTAGTAACTTCATTTACTTTATCTTTTTTGAGATAAATATGATAATTTGATTCTGAATTATCAGCTATTAATATGCTGTTTCCATCAATGCTTGCCATATGCTGCGAGGGCTGCTCAAGCTTTTCTTCGGAAGTTGTTTTCTTTGATTTCTTTTTAACCTTAAATGCTAGAAATTTTTTGTCGGGATTATGTTTTTTGTATTTAACAAATCGTCCATTTTTTGTTTTAGCAATACCACGATAACTGTTGGTGTTCTTTGTGGTGTTACACGAACTGAGAATTATAATAAAAGAAAAACTAATAAGGGTTAGCAGTTTAATAATTTCTTTCATAGTGATATTTCTTAAATAAGAATGCGCAAACTTAGAATATTAAGTATCCCAAATTTCTAAATATTATTAAATAACAAAACCTTAACGTTTTAATCCTGTAATAGTATGGAATTTATACATCAAAATCGATTCTATAATTTTAATGCTTTCCTAATAATTACTGACCCTTTTCAGAATAAGATATTAAATCATAGTTATTCTATACAAAAATGCCATACTGAATAAAAAGGCTTTGCCTACAAGTAATTATTCACATATACGCCTTATTTTGTGTTACTTATAATCTTTAAAAATGAGAAAATGCCGTATGCTAAACAAGCAATCTTTACCATTATTTTAAAAATATATGTAAAAACACTTGACAAAAGAGTATAAATAGTTGTACATTTGTATAGTTCATTTTTTATGAAGTATATATTATTATAACTATTAAAAACAAATACCATGTCACATATTCAAAAATTGAAATCTGGTTCTCCAATTAAAGTTTTTATTCCAGCAATCATATCAATAGTCATACTTGCATTGTCATCAATCTTTCTAGGTTTAGAAATTGGATTAAAAATGTTAGGAGGAATTATCTTTATTTACGCATTAATCAGTTTAGGATTCTATTTTCCTCAAACAAGAAGTAATGTATATTTAATAAGTTCATCCTATCTTCTAGCTTTTGGGCTTGTACTCTTTAACATACAAATACAACACACTGGCAACCATATACTTGCTTTTCCACCAATCTCCAGACTGTTTTTAATTTGGATGGTAATTTCCTGGATTTGGCTTTTCTATTTGATGGTTACTAATCAAACACGATGGAAAGGAAGTAATATTCTGGAACTTACAGCAATTGGTGTTGAACCATCAAACAATGCTTATACAGAACGCCCTTTTCCTGTGAGGGAAATTGATTTTACCAAAGATGAAATATTGGCCATGGCAGCATATTTGCGTAAAAATCTCATTAGTATTCACTATAATGATGGGGATAAGATTTATTTTGTTCCAATAAATAATGGTGCTGCCATGGAATTGGTTTTTCGATCTGGTTTTAACGTAATTGAGGATACATGGATTGCCTTCGATCCCAGTGGAATGGTAAGTGTACACATATCTCGAAAGGCTTATCTCTCTTATAGAGAAAACCTCGCTTTCGACCAACTTTGTAATAATCTTGGTAACCTATTTATAGAATTTTTAGATGATTACCGCAAAGGTGAGGATGTTAGAATTATGGACAAACTTAAAACTGTTAAATCTGATTTTTTCGGATAATTGTTAATCATTAAATCACTACTCATGACTTTTAAAGAAGCAGCAGTATTAGGGTCATTTCTTGCAAAAGACTACGCAGAGGAGTTTTTCAAACTATTGGTAAACTACAGAAGTATTTCAGCATCTGAAGCAGCATCAAGGCTTAATTTGCATATTCAAACTGCTCAAGACTTCCTGGAGGCTATGACTGAACTTGGAATTCTCGAAAAAGAGGAAGTTTATGAAAAGAAAAGACCATATAAAAGATATACCTTATTGGTAAAAAATATTAATATGGTGTTGGATTTAGAATCCTTAGGCACTATTAAAGATCCTAAAGATCAAAGTAGCATACGAATTCGTGAACATAAAAATGCAGGCGTAAATTTCTATACAGCACGTAATAATCAATATTTCAGCAGTGTAGCAGTTTGGATAGGAAAAGGACGAGAGCGAACAGAACGTAAAATAAGTCTTACCAAACCGCAGGGAAAATTTCTGTTCCACTTGCCTTTTCCAACGGCATATTTCGAAAGTATTGCCTCTATTATGGGAAAAGCTGATATTCCAGAAAGTGAAATCTCTGAAATTCTTGATATTGTTTATGCTCTTATTGAACTGAAGGTTATTGAAAAAGAATAAAATAAATCATGATTTCAGAAATTATTAATCTTACCAAAGACATTTTGATGGCTATCCTTGTGTGCAATGTCTATAGAACTATTTAGGCGGGATTAGTAATGGAGAATCATATGGGTAATAAATTACAATTGTTTTCCTAAAAGCAGTTTTAGCATATTACCCATCATTTTTTGTTTACCAACCTTTTCGCTAAGAATACCCAAATATAATGTAACCGCATTCTTTGGTGGAATGGTTTTCTTTGTCATTTCAACCAATCTAATTGCTTCATTTTTACATGTTGTAACACACAAACCGCATCCAATACATCTATCAAGGTCAATACCTGCTTTTTTATCTTCTATTGCAATGGCATCCATCTGGCACCTTTTAACACATACCGAGCATCCATTGCAGGCTTCTTTGTCAATCAGAGCATAAAAATTATGTCCGATTAGTTCTGCTGGCTTATCATATTTTTTTGCTGAAGTAAGTACGCCACAGCAACATCCACAACATAAGCATATACAAAAAGGTTGTAGGGAGTTGCCAGGTTGTAAAACCAGACCTTCCCTTTCGGCCCGATCCATAATTTCCAGGCATTCTTCTTTTGAGATTGCTCTTGCCTGCCCCCTGTCTAAATATGAAGAGGCGCCAAATGAAATACAAACTTCAATATCGTTGGTTTGCTTACACGCCTTACCAAGCAAAGCTTCGCCTTCCTTGCAAACACAATTAGCCACTGCGATGGACTTATTGGTTTCTTTTACAATTTTACGCATATTGTCGTAAGTAGCAATATTGTATTCCGGAACAATTGCCTGCATATGAGGACTGGTGCGTAGTTGAGGTAAGGAACTTCTGAAAAATTCATCGTTAAAACCCTCATCAAAATACTGATGCATCCATTGCATGAACTCTTTATTCAAATGCCCCAATTGATATTCAAACATGCCTATTGCCAGCATGGCATTACTGTATTTGAATGGTTCTCTCTTTGAGCGGTTAATTGAACCTCCTAAATACATGTTATTCAGAATAGTACTTAACTCTTCAGCTTCAATAAGTTCACCAAATTTACGTTTAAACCTTTTTTGTATGGTGAACAAAGATGCATTTCCTAGGCTAAGACAAAGGGCCACTTTTGCCTCAAGATTATTAAAAAGATGTTGTAGTATTTTTATTTCCACCCCAGATTCGGTTTTTGGAAAACCTATGGGTAATTTGTCAAGATGCTCCTGTAATAAACGGTAAACACTTTTGTCATAATGCATATGCAATAATAATTAATTATTGAATTATATATAACAGTTTATTATATCCTATTAATAATAATTCATGAAGTCTATTAAGGCTGAATTTGCAAAATAGAGTTTTATTAAAATAAATTTTAAATTTACATTTTTAAAATCAAATTAGAACATGAATTATGAACCCAAAAATTAAAGCCTTCATTATAACATTAGGTTTTTTACTAACCAGCCAGGTTTGCTTTACCCAGGTTTCCGATAGTTTATTCAGGCAATCATATTTACATGAAGATCTTATTATTCTAAAAAAAGACATGGAAGTTGACATCGTAGGACTTAAATTTGCATTGATGTATGCCAGAATTTCAACTACAGAGACCATAATTATTAAAAATGAAAAAGGCTTAGAAGAACTTAACCCAATTCGAATACCAAAGAAACTCGATAATCAATTTATTTACCATGCCTCCGCAGTACGAAACATCGATTGGGCTTATGATGATGTAGAAATTAGATATTTCAATGCTAAACATTCTAACAGTCACAAAGAACTTAAAGTGAACACTAACATTCTTCGCGAACGGATTTTAAACCTGGATGGCTTTTTTGGTGAAATTTACAAATATGAATATACAGTTGAAAACCTAAAAGTAGGTGATACAGTAACCTTGTCATATTCTTACGATATCCCCTTCAATCTAAACTGGATTTATCTTTTGTCGAACAGAATATTTTTTCATGGCAAATACCCCATTAAAGAATATCAGCTAAAATGGCGATATAATAAGAACCTCGAGATAGATACTATTTTTGCCAATCAAAATAAACCCGAAGTTATAGCAGAAGAAAATAATTTATGTTATATATGGAATTTGAGAAACCTTCCAGGCTGCCTTGACGAACCTGGTGGCCGGCCATATAAAAGTTTGCCATATTTTCTATTTGTGCCACAATCATATGATCTGGAATATACACACTATAATTCCTTTAAAATGGAGTTTATCCCATCATATTTCTTCCAATCATGGGATGTACAATCAAAACTTTATGATGAATACTGGAATAATCTAATAGGAAACCGTAGTAAGGACAACCTTGCTTATAAGCATATTTCAGAAAAATTTGTTGCAATGGCCCCTAATGACAGTATTGGCCTTACACGCATGAGGTACTTTCAGCGCTATATGGTTGATTCTGTTACTTATGACCCTGCAATTAATTATTATAGTAATAATGAAAATCACCTTGTACAAAGAGCAGGTGTAGACTTGAGTACGGGTGTTGTAAAAGACCACAATATTGAGAGAGTTTATGGAAACATTATTCCAGGATTGGGCCTCGATTTCTTCACTGCTTATCCTGTCGACAGCAGGGTTGGAGAAATTAGCCCCCAATATACTTCAACTGTGAAAGATAATGACTTAATGATTGGCGTTGCCATGAACAACAAAACACTGGGCTTTGTAATACCAAAATCTGATAAAAATTTATACTATTTTGAAGAATTACCATTTTATTATGAAGGTATCCCGGTTTTACTTCTTCACTATACAGATTTTCCCAATCAATTAGATAAGAGAAATTTTAATACTAATTTCAGAACAGTAACTACTCCAAACAGCGGCTGGAAAGACAATTACAGAAAAACTCAAAGTAAAGTAAGTGTGAATCTTGAAAACAATGAATTAGATTTTCAAACAAGGATAATGCTCTCTGGACAGTATTCTACTCTTACCAGAAATGCCTATAATGACTTGCCTGTGGATTCCACCATAAACCCCAAATATTTCGATCCGGTATGGAATATTAGTGATGATGTTTCAGTTAAAGATTCAAATATGGAACATCCACAAATTTATTATCCTTTTAAAACAACTATATCATCATATTATGATTCGAAAAACCTTATTGAAACCCAAGACAGCAGTTTCAATATTAGTATAGGAAGTTGGTTTAAACCACCATTTTACGAAGGTATAAACAATGAAACAAGGTTTTTGGATTACTATCCTGATTTTATTGGCTCCGATAACTATTCCTATTTATTGGAGTTTGATAAGCCTATAAAACTTATTGAAGAAACAGATGATATTAAAATATTAAACGACTATGCGAACCTCAGTTTTACTATAAGGCAAATGGCTGAAAACAAACTGCTGTTGACATATAATTACAGCATCCTCACAAGAAAAGTAGAAAAAGAAAACATCAATCAGGTAAAGCAAATAAATCGTATAATTAGGGATCTGGAGAATATGAAAATAAAAGTAAGTTTAACAGAGTAGTATCATAATTAACTAGCCTTGCAATACTAAAGTTTTACGTTTTTTATTCTTTCAGTTTTATAATTTTAGCATCGGGTAAATTTCACTTATCTTTTTATATTTTTACACAAAATTAAACTATCCTTTAACAATTATGAAAAAGATTATATTATATGTTGTTTTAGCAACAATTTTATTTAGCTGCTCTACAAAAGAAAAAAACAAGATTGCATTTGAACAGTGGAGAGGAATAAATAGAGATGGTATATATCAAGAAAAAGATCTTTTAAAAACGTGGACAGAAGGAGGCCCTGAATTATTATGGTTTAGTGAAAATTTGGGAGAAGGTTACGGATCTCCAATTATTACTGATAGTACAATATACATTTTAGCATCTAGAGATAGTATTAGCGTTGCAGTGGCTTTCGATTTAAAAGGCAATGTAAAATGGCAAAAAGATTTTGGCAAAGAATGGAATACTAGTTACCCAGGAACAAGATCAACACCTACTTTAATAAACGAGCTTCTATATGTTTCATCCGGCATGGGTGATATTTCATGTATGAATAGTGAAAATGGCGAAATTATCTGGACTAAAAACATGTTGAAAGATTTTCATGGAAAAGCACCATACTTTGGATATGCACAATCTTTACTAATTAATGATAGTATTGTGTATGCCATGCCAGGAGGTGCTGACACAAACATTATTGCACTAAACAGATACAATGGAGATATTATTTGGATATCTAAGGCAAAGGGAGAAAACCCGGCATATAACTCTCCAAAATTAATTGACATTGGTGGAAATCAAATCCTTGTAACATATTCTAAAGAAAACTTTATTGGGATAGATGCAAAAACAGGAAGTCTTCTTTGGAGCGAGTCATTTATTGCTAAATACCCAAATCATGCTAATACGGTATTATATGAAGATAGTGCAATATTTACCGCTGCTCCTATTGGTCATGGTTTATTAAAATATAAATTGTCAGATGATGGCTCTGAAATAACAAAGATATGGCACGACACAATAATTGGAAATTACTTTGGAGGAATGATAAAGTTAGCAGACAAAATATACACTGGCGCCGGCGGAAGAAGTAAAAATCTAGTTATGTTAAATGCAAATACTGGAGAAATTAAAGACTCTCTTGTTACAGGAAATGGATCTATAATTTATGCAGATGAAATGCTTTATACATATGCACATAAAAATGGAAAAGTTTGTTTGATAGATCCTGAAACCTTTGAAATTAAAGGAAGCTTTAAAGTTAAAAAAGGAACTAAAGAACATTTTTCTCATCCTGTAATAAAAAACGGTGTCCTGTATATCCGACATGGAAATGCATTATTAGCATACGATATAAAGGATAAAAAACTAGTCTAAGTATCTTTATTTAGGGGAAATATTATTATTACTCATTACAATTAAAACATATTCTATCCAATTACTATGAAAGATTTAAAAACTACAAATACTTTACTACTAATAATAATAATTCCATTGGTATTTTATTTATTGAAAATACTGTCCTTTATCTTCATACCATTAATTTCATCAATGTTTATTGCTTTATTATTCTTGCCATTGATGAGGTGGTTAAAAAAAAAGAATATACCTAAACCTCTGAGCATATCAGCAATAATTATAATCATTATTGGCATCTTGAGCTTTGGGGGCAAATTAATTCAACTTTCAACGAATGAAATTATATCAGCAGATAGTTCATTCTTCGAAAAAGCAGAAATAAAACTAGTGGGATTAATTGAATCCATAGAGAGTTTTTTAGGCATTCAAAGATTAAAAGGTGATAATGTGATAATACACTACTTTCAGAATAATAATATTTTTGAAAATTTTGGCACAACACTGGATTTTGTTGGCAACACTTTAACGATGATACTTATGACCGTATTTTTTGTTGTTTTACTACTTTCAGAATCCATAAACTTCCAAAAACTACTAAATATAACTCTCGTCAAAAGTAATTATTCCTCAGTACGTACTTTTATGAAAATAGAAAAGGACATCATTAAGTTTGTCTGGGTAAAGTTTTTGATAAGCCTGTTTACAGGTATTGGATTTAGTTTAGCATGTATATTTTTTGGTATTAGTTTTCCAATTTTCTGGGGGCTTTTTGCGTTTTTCATTAATTTCGTTCAAATGGTAGGCTCTGTAGTTTCTGTTGTATTGTTGTCACTATTTGCTTTTGTAGAGCTAGAACCAACAGTAACATTACTGTTTTTCATCATCACAATCACTACTGTTCAAGTACTTATGGGAGGAATATTAGAGCCAATTTTCATGGGTAAAACCTTTTCCATTAATGTAATAACAGTAATAGTTATGTTAATGCTATGGGGTTATATTTGGGGAGTTCCTGGACTAATAATGTCAATACCAATAACAGTCTTTACCAAAATTATATTGGAACATTTTCCTAATACCAGAAATATTTCAAGTTTGATGGCAGGTAATACCCCAAATGTAAAACCTTTCTGGAAGGAAAAATGAGATTAATTGAATGAGAGTCTTCCATTTTTACAGAAGTTTAGTTTATGATAAACTAAAAATATTAGGCAGTAAATAAATACTGCTTTCCATCAATTAAAAATCGGATATCCATAATTCGAGGCCAACTTGGCACCCTTAGTCCCTGCTGCACTTTAATAAGTAAGGGTATAACATTATTAAATGTTTTTATAATCGATTCTTATTTTTTTAATTATTTTATGAAGTTCAAAGTATCAAAACTTTTCAAACTTTTTATATTCGATATATTATGAGTTAATTCTTCAGCTATTCAGATTATTTGATAAATTTGACGTACGCTAAAATCAGAATTCTTTAATTATCGATGCTATGGATAATATTAATACTTCCAGTTCTAAACTGTCTTACGAAGAACTTTTAGAACAGAACACCCATTTAAAAAATCAGATTAAAGAAATTCAACAGAGACCAAAAAGGACTTTAGATGAATTGGAAAAGAGTGAAGAATTATTTCTTAAAAGTGATCAATTTCTCAACCACATGGGAGCTATGTCTAAAGTGGGTGGTTGGCAATTGGATTTAAAAACTCAAAAACTTCAATGGACTAAAGAGGTGTATGCAATACATGAAGTAGATGAAGACTTTCAACCAACCGTTGAGAAGGGTTGGGGATTTTATCATCTGGAATCAAGAGCGATACTTAATAAAGCATATAATGAATCGCTTGCAAATTCAAGTGTTTACGACTTAGAGCTTAAAATTATAACAGCCAAGGGTAACATAAAAGATGTTCGTGCAATTGGTAAAGTTATTAACAGCGATGAAGGCATACCAGATAGCGTTTTTGGTACATTTCAGGATATAACAGAAAAAAAGAAATCAGAAAATGAACTAATCAAAGCCAAAGAGGAAGCTAATAGCAGATTGCAACAAATTAGAATAATTCATGCAAACACTCCGAATGTTATTTGGAAATGGGATTTTGATGAGGATGGGAATTTTATAAATGTTTAT
>PKTA01000078.1 GCA_002869365.1 Marinilabiliales bacterium
GAAAAGCCCGACCCGAAGGGGCACGCCCAAATAGTTTTGAGTTTTGATTTATAAATGAAAAATGAAAAGTGTAGAATGATGAGTTTTGAGTTGTGAGTTATAAGTTCAAAAGTTCAAAAGTTCAGAAGTTCAGAAGTTCAAAGGTTCAATAGATTAGAAGATTAGTGGTTTAAAGGTTAAATGGATTAGAAGATTAGAGGCTCAAAAGATCAAACGATAGATCAGAAGTATTAACGGGTATATAGGAGAAATTGTGATTATAGAAGTTCAGAGATGTTCATCCCGGATTATGCAATAGGAAGCAAGGAACGAGTTGAACTAATGCATTAGCAAGGGTAATCCCGACTTAGAGTTTATAATGTCTATCTAAGGAATCAAGTTTATGCTAGCATATTTACCATTTTAGGAAATAAAGGTGCAGAGCACCGTACTATTTGTAGCATAAATTATAACTAATAATCCAGAGGAGCAGAGCACCGTACTATTGACTTAAATTTCAAAAGATAGATATTCATCAATAAAAACAACTAAATATTTCTGCTCTCTGTGTCATACCAACTTAGTCAGTGGTTTGAAACCTAATCGTTATTTTACAAACTTAACCCGCGTGAGGGATTGCAGCGGCACCCCCGACCCTGGGAGGGAGTATAGCGAAAAGCCCGACCCGAAGGGGCACGCCCAAATAGTTTTGAGTTTTGATTTATAAATGAAAAGTGAATAATGAAAAATAGTCATTGGATATATTAGTCATTAGTTAACATGCCTACACTTCGTTTCGGCAGGCAAGTTGGTCATTAGGTATTAGTGGACCTTAACTCAAAATTCATAATTCATAACTCAAAATTCATAACTCAATTCTCATAAGTCGATGAAATCAAGTCGCTCAAGTGCACTCATAACTCGATGAACTTTAGTGCACTTTTAACTTTAGTCATTTTCTAAAAAAGTCCGTCGTTGTTGTATATTTCCATTTGCACTTCTGAAAATGCTTCAATTTCAGAGGTTTTGTCATTGGA
This sequence comes from Marinilabiliales bacterium, assembly GCA_002869365.1. Taxonomy (GTDB): domain Bacteria; phylum Bacteroidota; class Bacteroidia; order Bacteroidales; family F082; genus BM524. The sequence continues at coordinate 1,017 of PKTA01000078.1, forward strand.
AATATTTTTGATTTTTCCTGTTTCGAGATCAATGTTTATAGTATCACCATCTTTTAAATCCAAAGCATTAATATTGTTATATGTAAGGATTGGAAATGCGGCATTTATGGCATTACGTTCGTAGATTGCTCCAAAACTCTCGGCTACAATAGCCTGAATTCCAAGGGTTTTGAATCCGTCTACTGCTTGCTGGCGTGAACTTCCGGCACCAAAATTTTTACCTGTAACAACTATATCGCCGGGTTTGGCTTTTTTGGCAAAATCTTCGTGACCTTCGAGATTGTCGAAAATATACTGTCCCATTTCGTTGGGATCGGTTATTTGTAGATATCGGTTATGATAAATCATATCGGTATCGATATTATCTTCATTAATTACCCACACACGACCTTCGATTTCTGTTTTCTTTTTGGCATGAACTGATGAGTCAAGTTTTATATTAGCAGATTTTTCTTCATCGATGCTGAAATCGTATACTGCAGGTTCATCAGGAATATCATCTTCTGATGTAATATATCCCGCTATAGCGGAAGCCGCTACAGTTGCGGGAGACGCAAGATAAACGGAGCCTTTACCCTGTTTTCCGGGGAAGTTACGGTTTCCTGTAGAGATTGTAATTTCGCCAGGGCCATTTTGACCTACCTGGCCTGCAGCGCATCCGGCACAACCGGCATTTGAGAAAAGAGCACCTGCATCTTTAAATATTTTTATCAATCCTTCATCGAGACATTGCTGCCAGATTTCATCAGTGGTAGGCACTATTTTCATAACCACTCCCGGGGCAATTTTTCTGTTTTTCAAAATATTGGCTACTATCCTAAGGTCTTCCATTCTTCCGTTGGTACAACTTCCTACAAACGCGGAATCGATACGTACTAGTTTTTCAGTATTTAAGTCGACGGCATCGTGAGGTTTGCCGGGGCGGCTAAGCATTTTAACAAATTTGCTGATATCTATATCGTAAGTTTCAGAATAAACTGCATCGGCATCGGCTTCAATTTTTTCAAGTTTTCGGCCTGTTCTTTCTTCGCAGTAATCCATTACTTCTTTGTTAGGTGGGAAGAGCAGGATGATAACTCCCATTTCGGTTCCCATGGAGGCAATGGTGATTCTCTCGTCGAGGGAGAGTTTGTCGATGGCATCGCCATAAAACTCCACAGATTTTCCCAGCAGGCTGTTGGCGCCGAATTTGTTAAGCAGATTAAGAACTATATCTTTGGCAGAAATGCCTTCGGGGCGGATCCCCACAAAATTAAGTTTTACTGATTCGGGTACTTTAAACCATATTTTTCCTTTATGGAAAGCAGCAGCAATGTCGCGATCGCCCATACCTTGTCCGAATGCTCCGATAGCACCCAAAATATTTGCATGCGAATCGGTAGTAACGGCAGTACTTCCCGGCCAGGCTAAACCATTGGCAAATAAAGTGTGTGTTCCAATACCATTGTTTATGTCGAAAACTTTAATTCCATGCTTGCGGGCATAAGTTCTTACAATATGCTGATTTATGGCATATTTTTGATCGCTACCGGTGGGGTTGGTGTCGAAAGTAAAAAAAGTTTTACTTACATCATCCACTTTTAAGTTGTTGTCTTCCAGGTTTTTTACAACATTAGGTCCGCCAAAATCACGTGCAACACGGGCGTCTATTTCTATGTCGACTATCTCTCCGGGTTTTACTGAATTTTTGTTGGAATGTGAACTTATAATTTTTTCAATGATATTCATAATCGATATTGTTTTATTCAAAATATTTCATCAAAAATAGGACAAAAAATTGTTTTGGAAACACTGGATTGGGTAAATATTTTGAAGAAATTTTGTTTATGGTGAAAAGTGAAAAGTGAAAAGTGAATAGTGAATAGTTAATAGTGAAAAGTGAATAGTTAATAGTGAATAGTTTATAGTGAAAAGTTAATAGTTAATAGTGAAAAGTGAAAAGTGAATAGTTAATAGTGAATAGTTTATAGTGAAAAGTTAATAGTGAAAAGTGAAAAGTGAAAAGTTAATAGTGAAAAGTTAATAGTGAAAAGTGAAAAGTGAAAAGTGAAAAGTTAATAGTTAATAGTGAAAAGTGAATAGTTAATAGTGAATAGTTTATAGTGAAAAGTGAATAGTGAAAAAATGAAGAATGGAGATTGGGGAGGGCGAGTTGCGAATAGTGTTTTGGTTATAACTTATAATTTTAGGCAATGTAAATTTATGAACGTAAGTGCCCTCGTAACTCGATGAACTTTATGAACTTCAGGCACTTTTTAAATGTTACAGTTTGGGTTTCGGGTTTCGGGTTGCAGGCTTGCCTGCCGTAATGAAATGAAGGCATGGTTGCGGGTTTGTGGAATGGTTGCATGTTGCATGATACAGGTTGCAGGTTTGTTGATCCTTAAATACGGTTGATGAGATTATATCCTTAAAAAGCGGAAACGGCCTTTTGTGTTTTGGCTTATTGACTATCTTTACGGTCCAAAATAATATAAATATGAAGAAGTTTTTTTTAATTGCAGCCGGTATTATGATTTTGGCTGTATCGTGTAATAATCAAGGCAATGACAAGAAGTCGCAACAAAGGAGAGACACTATTGTTAAAGAGGGTGTGTTTGCAATGAAAATGAATGAGGTTAAGGTTAAGGATGCTTCATGCGATTCGTTGGCGGATAATTGTGCACATGTGCTTATTAATTATCCTGTTTTTACAGAGAAAAGTATGGAAACTGCAAATAATATAATAAGCAAAAGTATAGTTGATTTGTTGGGGCAAAAGGAGTCGGATAATAACTTAGATGTTGAAGTTGCTGCCAATAACTTCATTAAGGAATATGCTGATTTTAAATCAGAGAATCCTGATTCGCAACAAATATGGAATTTTAGGCTAAAAAGCAGAGTTAGTTATTCCGACAATTCGAAGGTTTCTATTTTATTTGCTTCAGAAGTTTATTCCTGAGGGGCACATGCCAGTCAGACTCAAATGTATATGAATTTTGATGTTAAAGGAAATCTGCTTAAAGCAGAAGATTTTATTTCGAACATGAAGAAGCTTAATATTGTTGCTGAGCAGAATTTTCGTATGAGAAAAGGTATGAAAGAGGGACAGACATATTCGGAGGCAGGATTTAATTTTCCGGATGATAAATTTACTCTTCCTGAAAATATTGGTATTGCCGACAGTTTATATATTTTGCATTATAATCCTTATGAAATTGCTCCGTATTCCATGGGACCAACACAGTTGATAATAAAAATGGATGAAGTGAAATAATAATTGCATCTAAATATATTTCTTGTTAACCTAAATCCCTTAAAGTTGATTGCAAAAAAGTTCTGAGGATATGAACAAAGAAGGACATAATCAGAATATTTTGTTGTCGTATTATCGTATCCGGCAATTGATAGGCATTTTGGGCATATTACTACCTGTGTTGGTAGTGTATTTTTATGGAGGATTATTATCTTCAATAAGTCATTATTATTACACAAAATCGGCTGTATTTTTCATAATAATTTTATCGGCATTTAGCCTTTTATTGATTTCCTATAAAGGATATCCAAAAGACAAAAAGACAGAAATATTAAGCGACAATTTATTAACGCATATTGCAGGTATTTCGGCCCTGATGGTTGTGTTAATACCTACCGATTGCAGTGGTACTGTAAATTCAGGAATATGTGAAGTTTGCCACTATCAATTATATGGACACAATTGTAGTTTATTAGGTAATATCCATTTAATTTTTGCAGGCCTTTTTCTATTGGTAATGGGGTATATGTCGATATTCCGATTTACAAAAGGGAAGCACAAACTTAACAACATTATATTCATTGTTAGTGGCATATTAGTTTGGGCGAGTATACTTACAATAGGCGTAGAAATTTCATTAAAAAAGATATTTGCTATAGAATATTTCAGCCCTTATATGGTGATTATCATGGAAACTGTTGCTGTATGGTCGTTTGGTGTATCGTGGTTGGTAAAGGGCAGAGCCTTAAGGGATATTGTGAGAGTTTTTGAAAAACTCAAGCCGAAATAAGCAAACCCAATTCATCTGAGCGAGAGGAATTAAAATGATTATAAATAAGAGTTAGATTAATGTTAGAGGCATTTTTTTTTATTAGATTAGCGTCATATTAAAAACTTAAATTATTAATTCATGAGATATAGCCTAATAGAAATTAAGATGACCTAAAATCTATGATAAAAGTGGTAAAAACGGGAAAAATCTTACTGTTTTATTGACTAAATTTCAAATCTTATAATAAGTTCATAATTAATAATTTACGGAGGTTGTTTCATTTTATTATGGGACTGAGGTGGCGAAGCTGTGCAGGTATAGTTGTGAGTTATGAGTTATGAGTTATGAGTTATGAGTTATGAGTTATGAGTTATGA
>PKTA01000143.1 GCA_002869365.1 Marinilabiliales bacterium
TACCAAAGGCTAAAGGCTAAAGGCTAAAGGCTAAAGGCTAAAGGCAAAAGGCTAAAGGCAAAAAGCTAAAGGCTAAAGTAGTCGATAACCACTAATTACCAGCCACAAATGACCAATGACTATTGACAATAACTAACAACTTTGACTAATAAAATGAAAATACTACTCACAGGTGCATCGGGCTATATTGGTAAGCGACTTCTGCCGGTTTTGATAAATGGAGGTCATGAAGTGATTTGCTGTGTTAGAGATACTAACAGGTTTAATCCTCCTGAATCACTAAAAGCACAAATAAAAATAATTCAACTCGACTTGCTCGATATTGATTCTTTGGAGAACATTCCTAAGGATATTGATGGCGCTTTTTATTTGGTTCATTCAATGTCAACATCTTCAGATTATCAGAAACTTGAGCAAGAATCTGCTATTAATTTCAGAAATGCAATTGATAAAACAAAAGCAAAACATATTGTTTATTTAAGTGGCATAGTAAATGAATCTGCATTGTCAAAGCACCTTGCTTCCCGTAAAAATGTTGAGATTGAACTCAGCAAAGGCAAGTATAATTTTACAACTTTACGAGCCGGAATTATTATAGGATCGGGAAGCGCATCTTTCGAAATAATGAGAGATTTGGTAGAGAAACTACCCATAATGATAACTCCAAAATGGTTGAATACTAAATGTCAGCCCATAGGAATTTCAGATGTTATTTCTATTCTTTCAAAAACAATTCTTAATCCAAAAACATTTAATAAGGGATTCGATATAGGAGGGCCAGATGTGCTTTCATATAAGGAAATGCTTCTGACACTTGGGGAGATAAGAAACCTAAAACGACATATTTTTATTGTCCCGGTAATGACTCCCAAACTGTCTTCTTACTGGCTATACTTTGTTACTTCCACATCATATAAACTTGCTGTTGCACTAGTTAATTCAATGAAAATAGAAGTTATATGCGGTGATGATGAAATCAACAAAATCTTGAAAATACAACCAATAAGTTATGAGGAATCAATAAAAAGAGCATTTAGTAATATTGAAAGAAATGAAGTTGTTTCCAGTTGGAAGGATGCTTTTATAAGCAGTGGTTTCAACTTTAATATCTCTGAGTTCATTCAGGTTCCCACTTTTGGATGTTTTAAAGATGTTAGGGAAAGAAACCTTACTAATCGGGATGCAAGTATTGAAAAAATCTGGAGTATAGGAGGTGATAATGGCTGGTACTATGGAACCTGGCTTTGGCAGTTTAGAGGTTTTCTGGATAAACTGTTCGGTGGCGTAGGATTAAGAAGGGGAAGAACATCTGAAAATACTTTAAATGCAGGTGATGCATTAGATTTCTGGAGAGTATTATACGCAGATAAAAAAGAGGGGCGTTTACTTCTGTTCGCTGAAATGAAACTCCCCGGAGAAGCATGGCTAGAATTTAAAATCGTCGACAATAAATTGGTGCAAACAGCAACTTTCAGACCTCTGGGTATAGTTGGAAGACTCTACTGGTATGTAGTACTTCCATTTCATGGCTTCATTTTTAATGGGATGATTAATAAACTTAGTAAAATCTCCTAGATCTATTTCTAAACCCCAACCTCATTTTCCAATATATTAAATCTATATTTATCCAAAAATTTGATTAATTTTCAAGTTTTCAGGCTATTATAATAATAGTTAATGAATTTTTTCTATTTTTATACTTCAAAATTATAAACCAACATTATAAAAAATGAAAATGCTAAAACAAATTTTAATGGTTATTATGGTTTTAACTGTGATAATATCATGTAAAAAAGATGACAAAAACTCAACACTTACCTTGGAGATTGATACAATTAGTGCCAAATGGCTGGTTAGCGGCACAAGTGAGTACTCTTCTTTTGAGTTTAACAAAAGTGGAAATTACATTGTAATAAAAAATGCTAATACCACAAATCAACAGATTAAATTTGGCACCTATACTATTACCGAATCAACAATAATACTGTCAGATTATGGAACTATAATAGTTTCAGAAATTAAGGATAATAGTATAACATTCATTTTTAAAACTTCTATCAATCCTGACACTGAAATTAATATTGTTGCCAATAAGCAGGAGGAAATGGAAAGCACAACAAAAACAGACTTGCTATGCAGAACCTGGGAATTATTAACCTTTAATGGTGATCCTGTTGCAGGAACTGATATGGAACTTACCGTATTATTCTCCAAAGCAGGAACATATTTTGTTACTTACAATAATGAGCCGGATACTGAGAATGTTGCACAATGGAAATGGAAAAATACTGAGGAAACAGAACTCTATTATTCATGGGATGAAGTGCCGAATTGGGGAACTGCCAGTTATGTTCAAATTACCGAACTTACTTCAAATTCATTAATTATAAACGAAAATGATGTTGTTTATGTACTACAACCACTTACTAATACGAAATCTGTTAACTTTAACAGCGTGAATAAGTTCTCTGAAAAGGAAACAAAGGGAATTTTTTTTAAATAAAGAAACTTACTAAATAAAAAGAGGCACAAATATATCGGATATGTTTGTGCCTCTTTTTATATAATTTGATTAATAATTTTAGTTCACAACTATTTTTTCAGAAAACGAATTGGATGCATCTGTCAGCACCATTTGATAAATCCCTTTTTTTAGTTTCTCTACCGAAATTTGCACACCCTGATTCTCTGCCAAATTTAAATCACTTGCTGTATAAACTAACTGACCGTTCATATTGAATATATTCAAATTCATATTGTTGCCCGACAAGTTGTTTAAATTTACATTTATAAATGATGTAGCAGGATTAGGATATACACTTATGTTTTTATCTTGTGTAATATCTTCAAAACCAGTGAAAAATGCTGCGGTTGCTAGGACAGTGCCACTTCCTCCCACGGCCCATCCCGTTTGATTATCGGTAAAGAATACCTTTGTAAGATAATCTCCGTTTGAGGGGTAATCATATTCCCAGTTTTCACCACCATCGGTAGTCTTTAAAAGTACTGCAGAACCATTTTGTCCGCCTGCTGCCCAGCCGTTCATCTCATCGCTAAAGTAAATTGAACTTAATGATAAATCTTCTGAAAAAGTTTGGCTCGACCATGATTCCGCACCATCGGTAGTTTTAAAAATGGCTGGTACATGGGGTAAACCTAAATAATAAGCAATAACAAAGGCAGTATTTGAATTAGTAGTGAAAACATCATGCATATGGTATGCTTGATCATATATCACTTCTGTCCAGGTAGAACCTCCGTCCGTTGTATGTAAAATAGTTCCTGTTTCTCCAACGGCATAGCCATTATCAAAAGAACTAAAATGTACGCTTTTTAAAGGGCTTTTATGAGATTCATTGAGTTGATGTGTCCATGTTTGGCCTCCATCGTTGGTATGAAGGATCTCCCTTTGACTTATAAATGATGGATAATTACCGCCATCACCACCTACTGCCCAGCCGGTATTTTCATCCAGAAAGAAGATGTCGTATAAAAATTGACTGCTACCCGGGTTTTGCATATTCCAGGTTTCACCACCGTCATAGGTGTTAATAATTTTTCCACCAAATCCAGTGGCCCATCCATTATACTCATCCGCAAAGAAGATACTATAATAGGTGTTGTTGGCAGGTGCTTCCAAATTTTCCCAACTAATTCCTCCATCAGTCGTATGCAAAATTAAGCCTGTGTTACCACTTATCCAACCTTCCGATTGGTTTATAAAATGTACATCGAATAAATAATTGTTCACGCCCGAATTTTGTTCATGCCAGTCCGATTGTGAGTATCCGGATGTTACAATAAAGATGATTGCTAATAGTAAATTTAGTTTTTTCATATTAATTTTATTTTTTATCATTCTGTTAGTGTATATGCATTAGTATAAAAAATAGTTGCCTGGGGACAAAACTATTAATCAAAAAAATGAAGGAGTATGCATTAATATATTGAGTTTAAATTTTGATTTTTATTTTTTCCAAGAGCTGCAATTGTCATGTAATTATTGGAATATAGCCACTAATACTATAAGTAAAATGAGTTAACTTTACACTTTAATGATCCATATTAAAAAATCAATTTGTCAGAAATCATATATAATCGTATTGTAAAAATATTGAAGAGTGAATCAAACTCTTAATTAATATATTTTGCTAAATTTACACCTTAATGTTTTACATATCAGCCTAATAAAAGGGGATATGAGTTGGTTGTGGATTTACCAAGTTGACAGCAATTAAAAAATACAATTATGAAAAAATCATTGAGAAGTGTTATAGTATCTCTGGTAGTACTTTCCTGCTTATTTATCAGTTGTAAGTCGAATCAAGACAAAACTAAATTGCAGGTAAAGCTTACTGAAGCAAAAGAAGAAAAAACACCAAATCCAGAGGAACAAGAAATAATAGCCATTGTAGAAAAATTATTGATGCTTGTAGGTAATTCTGACTTTCAGGGATTGGATTCCATAATTTCAGACAAGGCAAACCTGGGAAGTGCAATAATTCGAGATGGAGTCTCAAAAAATTCCGTCATCACAATTGGCGAATATTTTGAATCACAAAAACACCGAGAACGGAAGCCCTTTTACGAACCCGTGAATGAATACAAAATCCTTATAAATAAAGGGCAAATCGCTTTTGTTTGGGCTGATGCTATCCTACATTCATATGGTGTTCCACGGACAAATAACATCGACAATTTCACCCTAATCAAGGAAGATGATGAATGGAAATTCATTAATATCTCATTTACAAATACACCCTTACCAGAAGAGTTGAAAAAATTTGATTTGGAGATTTTTGCCAAGAGCTATGCACAAGTGTGGTGCAGTAAAAGACCAAATTTTGTATCTTCCTTTTTTGCTGAGGATGGCGAACTAACAATCAATGATGGAAATACCGCGAAAGGGAAAAATGCCATTGCTAATGTTGCTAAGGGATTTATGGATGCTTTTCCGGATATGGTTGTGTCAATGGATAGTCTAATTACTAAATCGGACAAAACACGATTCTATTGGACACTTACAGGAACAAATAACGGAACCAATGGGACTGGAAACAAAGTGAACATTAGCGGATTTGAGGAATGGACGATCAATGACAAGGGCTTCATTCAAAAATCAATAGGCTATTTTGATGAAAAAGAATATAAGCAGCAACTCGAATTTGGATCGGATAAATAAAAACTACTGCCAGCAACGTATATAAAAATAGCGGTTTTGTTGCTAAATCGAAATAAAAAAATATA
>PKTA01000160.1 GCA_002869365.1 Marinilabiliales bacterium
CAAAAAGGCTTTATTCCCATTAGCCTTGGAAAGTCCCGATTGAGGACCGAAACCGCTGGCGTTGTGGCTTGTAATATTATAAATATTTTAAACAGTATTTAACTTTTGCTAAAATGATGTATTTTAAAAATAATCTATTTTTGCACCCATGAGAAAAATACTTCTTTTTGTTTTTTTGATTTTCATGGGATCGGCTTTCTCTCAGGAAGTGCAAATTGCCCTTTTGAAATATAAAGGTGGTGGCGATTGGTATGCAAACCCAACTTCACTTCCCAATCTGGCTAAATTTTGTAATAAAAACCTGAATACCGAAATCGATACCGAAATTCCCACAGTGGAGGTGGGAAGTTCCGATATTTTCAATTACCCATTTGTACATCTTACAGGTCATGGAAACATAATTCTTTCTCCTGATGAGGTAGAAAATATTAGAACCTACCTGATTTCTGGTGGTTTTTTACATGTATCAGATAATTACGGGCTTGATGAATATATCAGAAGAGAAATGAAAAAGGTTTTTCCAGAACTGGATTTTGTAGAGTTGCCTTTCAATCATCCTATCTATCATGAAAAATATACTTTTAACTCAGGTTTACCCAAAATTCATGAACATGATGACAAAGTACCCCAGGGATTTGGATTAATTTATCAGAACCGAATAGTCTGCTTTTACGATTATGAATGCGACCTTGGCGATGGATGGGAAGATGCCGAAGTACATAACGACTCAGAAAGAAAACGCAACGAAGCACTGGAAATGGGTGCAAATATCATAAAGTTTGTGTTTACCCAGTAAAATTGTTAAAAAAGTCATAAAAGTGTTGTATTATGTAAGTTCCTGAAAAATAATATGACTAATGTTGTGTTTATAAATTGATAATAATTGAAAAAATGAAAAAAATAATATTCGTAATAGCACTTGTTTTTGCTGCATTTATATCCAATGCACAAAATTCTGACATTAAAACAAACATAAAAGATCTAAGTCAGCAAGATTTGATTGAAACTAATTTCGATGATGTAATTAAAACCTATAAAGGTAAAGTAGTTTATCTCGATTTCTGGGCTAGTTGGTGTAGGCCTTGTAAGGATGAAATGCCATATTCTCTTAATTTGCAAGAGGCCTATAAGGACAAAGATGTTGCCTTTGTATATATCTCAACCGACAGAAATGCTAATGCCTGGAAGAATGCCATAAACAATCTAGCCGTTACAGGCGAGCACTATAGAGTGAATAAAAATGTTTATGAGCAGATGAATGCAAAGTTTAATGTTCAGTATATTCCTCGTTATGTATTAATTGATAAGGAAGGTAATGTTGTAGATGCAAATGCCAAGAGGCCTAGCAATGCTCAAATAAAATCGGATATTGATAAATTACTTTAGGAGATCAAAATATATTAAAAGCCCGTCTGGCCTCAGGCTAGACGGGCTTTTATTTTGCCTTATTTCGAATATAAAAATCGTTTAATCTTTTTTGTGGCTGTCTTAACAAATTCATCTTTCTGAACAACAACAGTTTGGATTTTTGAAAACCTGTTTACTTTGGAGTTCACAAAGTCTTTTAATTCCTTCTCCAGCTCATCATATTTTTTTTCTACATAATTGGAAACCTCTTCCTTCATATGCTGATACTGTTGTTCTATCTCCTCGCGGTTAAAATGGACTAAAGCAACGAGTTTACCTTTTTGGCTGATAACCAGAGATTCAGCTACATGCTTAAAATTATTTATTACCGACTCTATATCTTCAGGGAAAATATTTTCACCACTTGGTCCCACAATAACGTTTTTACTTCTTCCTCTGATAAACAGATAATTATCCTTATCAATAATTCCAAGGTCACCTGTTTTAAACCATCCGTCTTCTGTTAATACTTCCTTTGTTAATTGGGGTTCTTTATAATAGCCCTTCATAATATTTGGTCCCTTTGCCCATATCTCACCCTCTCCGGTATACTTTTGAGGATTATGAATTTTCAAAGTTACACCTTCCAGTTTTGGACCTGTAGACTGAAGTTTGGTTTTAAAAGGAGCCATTCCCGCTAAAAGCGGTGCTGTTTCCGTAAGTCCGTAACCTACAGCATAAGGAAAATTGGCTTCTATGAGGAATTTTTCCACTGTTTTATTCAACTTGGCTCCGCCGATTCCGAAAAATTTCAACTCACCTCCAAAAGTACGCATTAGTTTTTTTCCTGCCAATTGGTTAAATTTCTTCCTCAAAACAGGAACTTTATATAATGACTTAGTAATCCATTTATCATTAAAAGCAGGTAATACTTTTCCTCTATAAATTTTTTCAATAATTAGCGGAACAGTAAGCATTAAGGTTGGTCTTACTTCTTTTAATGCAGGTAGCAAAACAGCCGGAGTTGGTGGCTTTGTAATATAATAAACACATGCACCACAAATTATGGGTAATACAAAACCAATGGTATTTTCGTAGGTATGTGAAAGAGGAAGTACCGATAAAAACCTGTCACCGGGAATTATTTCCTGTATTTTTCTACTCGAAGATGCGGTAAAACTTATGTTCTTATGTGTAAGCATTACACCCTTTGATTTCCCTGTGGTTCCGGAAGTATAAATAATACTTGCCAAATCATCTTCTTCAACTTTGTATTTATTTTGAGGAACTGCATTTTCTTCAAATAGGTGACTCTCAATCCCTTTTATCAAAGAGAAATCATCCATTTTTACAAGAAAGTTAATGTCCTTATCGGGAAATTTTTTAATGAGTGATTCAGAAACAAAGGCTGCTTTAGTTTCAGAATGTTCAACCACATTTTTTATTTCTTCCTCACTAAAGTCAGGTAATATTGGAACTACAACTGCACCCATGGAAGCAATAGCAAAATAGGCTATTCCCCAATTTGGCATATTTGAACTCAATACTACAACTTTATCGCCTTGCTTTATGTTATGTTTTTCCATAAATGCAATTAGAGCTTTTACCTTATTACCCATCTCACCATAAGTGATAGGTTTCTCACCTACAAAAGATAAAACAGGATGCTCTCTATACATTTCCACCGACTCGGAGAATACTCCCGGCAGTGTTAGTTTGGAAAATTCGTGCATAAATTTGATTTTGATTGACAAAAATATGCAAAATAATTGATAAAGCTTTTTGTGAAAAAATAAACAGTATAAATACCGCTTTTATTTAAAGTTCTTTAACTAAATGTTTGAATATCAACACCAAATCTTTTTCTGCTATGGCTGCATTTTTTAAAATACTTTCAATATTTGCCACTTCCAGATTGTCAGGATCACATAAGTCTGTAATAACGGATATTGCGGCCACTTTCATATTCATATGGTTTGCAACTATAACTTCCGGTACCGTTGACATACCCACAACATCGGCACCCATAATTTTTATGAAGCGATATTCTGCTCTGGTTTCCAAACTTGGGCCTATCCATGAAACATAAACCCCTTTATTTATTTCAATTCCATTGGATTTGGCAATATTTTCCATTTTTGTTATGAGTTCGGGATCATAAGGTCTGCTCATATCCACAAAACGTGGTCCCAACTCAGATATATTTTTTCCCACAAGAGGATTACCGGGAATCATATTTATATGATCATCAATTATCATTAGAGACGCAGGTTTAAAGGCAGGATTTATTCCGCCACAGGCGTTTGAAACAAGTAAATTCTCAATACCCAAAAGTTTCATAACTCTAATGGGGAAAGTTACTTCTTGCATATCGTAACCTTCATAAAAATGAAACCTCCCATTCATCACAAGAACTTTTTTTCCGGAGAGTGTTCCATAGATAAGTTTGCCCGAATGGAATTCTACGGTGGAAACAGGAAAGTTTGGGATATCCTTATAGTCAAGGCTTACTTCTATGTCGATATGGTTTACCATACTACCCAGGCCGGTTCCTAAAATTATCCCGGTATCTACGGAATTAATACCTTTACTCTTTATATATTCTGCCGATTGGCTAATTGCGTCGTACATATTATGTGATTTGGTTAAGAAATATAAGCGGCAAAAATATACTATTTTTTTTATGACTTAATTAACATCCTTGAAATAATATCATAGACCGTAATGGCGTTTATAAATAGGATATTAACTAATTAATAAACTATTAAAGATGAAATATTTAATTTTTGTACTTTTATCTTTTATCGGCATTACAACTATTGCGCAAACTACTGATAAGAATATGGATAATAAAGAGATAAAAACTGATAAACAGTGGGCAGAGGAATTAAGCCCTGAACAATATAAAGTATTGCGCCAATGTGGAACGGAACCACCATTTAGCGGGAAGTATGTAAATTTCAAAGAAGACGGATTTTACTATTGTGCTGCCTGTGGAGCAAAACTTTTTAGTTCCGATACTAAATATGATTCGGGATCGGGATGGCCAAGTTTTTATGCCGCTGCCGATACAAGTAATATTGAAGAAGTATTGGATAAAAGTCATGGAATGATACGTACCGAAATAAAGTGTAAGAAATGTGGAGGTCATCTGGGACACTTGTTTAATGACGGTCCAAATCCAACTGGGATGAGGTTTTGCGTAAATTCTGCAGCTTTGGATTTTAAAAAGGAAAAATGATTACTTTTATCATCACAAAATAATCTGATGATATGGAAAAGAATGTTTATACCGACCAAAAGTTAGTCGAAAATACACGATTAATGTACATTTTAATGTTGGTTGGACTTGCATTTGGCGTAACAGCCATAGTTGCAGTAGTAATTGCCTATATAAACAAAGACGATCCTATGCCTGCCTGGTTAAAGTCGCATTATGATTTTATTATAAGTACTTTTTGGAAAGGATTGTTGATGTTGGTGGTTGGTGTTATCACTTCTATCATAATTGTTGGAATATTTCTTTTAATTTTCTGGACAGTATGGATAATTATCCGCTGTATCAAGGGGATGAAAAGATTGGATTTGGCTGAAGCACAGCCAGTTCCCAATGGATGGATGTTCGATTAAAAAAAATAAAAATTTTGTTTGCAGATTAAGAAAAAGCGCTTATTTTTGCATCCTCTTTTGAAGAGAAGTTCATTACAGAATGATAATAATAAAGGTCCGGTAGTTCAGTTTGGTTAGAATACGTGCCTGTCATCTCGCCTGAGGCGAGACGGGTTCGAAAGCCATTTAATTTATCAGGATTTTAGTTCATAAAAATATTGTTTTGATAGTTGCATTTGTATAACATTTGTGCCTGTCATCTCGCCTGAGGCGAGACGGGTTC
>PKTA01000136.1 GCA_002869365.1 Marinilabiliales bacterium
ACATAGGCAATAAAAATAAGTTTATTCCACTCAATACCTATATGTCCCCACGAAATTGTCATGCTATTAACTTTATTTGCTGTTGCTGTGCTTATTAAAGCGGCAACTTTTACACCCGACATAATTTCACCAAGGTGATCCATAACTTTAATTTCCTGTATATCAGATCTAACTCCCATAATTTTTATTTTTTTCACTATTTATACATCTGCTAAATTACTTAATTCATCACAATGCAGTTGAGAAAATTTAATTTTACCTTTGCACAAACAAAATCGATGCGCAGAGGAAGACATACATCAGCCAATACCGACTGGATAATCATATTTTTATATGCTGTTTTGGTATTTTTTGGTTGGTTAAGTATCTATTCTGCAAG
Organism: Marinilabiliales bacterium; assembly: GCA_002869365.1. GTDB lineage: Bacteria > Bacteroidota > Bacteroidia > Bacteroidales > F082 > BM524. Next base: position 380 of record PKTA01000136.1, read on the forward strand.
TTCCGGCGACGAGGTAATAAGTATTTTCGATATGTCGGAACGCTATGGAAAACAATTACTTTGGATAGCCCTGGCTGCAGTACTTGCCATAGTCATCATGATAATCGACGCTAAATTTTTCTCGCAATTTGCCTATGGGTTCTATATAGGAATGATTATAATTCTGATAGGAGTTTTACTATTTGGCAAAACTGTTGCAGGTTCCAAATCATGGTTTCAAATAGGAAGTTTCGCCATACAGCCTGCAGAATTTGCAAAATTCGCCACCTCTCTGGCTCTGGCAAAATACCTCAGCACTTTAAATGTGGATTTCCGGCAATTAAAAACACGAATATTTTCAATGGCTATATTAGCCCTTCCGGCCATTTTAATATTATTACAAAACGATACAGGCTCTGCATTGGTATATTTTTCCTTTGCTTTGGTACTGTTCCGCGAAGGTATGTCGGGAGCAATAATTATTGTAGGAATAGTAATGGCAATATTGTTTATTCTAACTTTACTCTTCGGTGAGATTTATATCATTTCGGCTTTGGCAGTTGTATTTGCATTGGTTTGGTTGCTTTTCAAAAAGTATCGTAAACATTTCAAATTAGGATTTGCAATGTTTGTTCTGGCATCCTCCTTTGTTTATAGTGTAAATTACGGTTACCAAAATGTATTGGCTACGCACCAAAAAAAGCGGATAAATGTATTAATAGGCATTGAAGATGATATTCATGGTGCGGGTTATAATGTAAATCAGAGCAAGATAGCCATTGGTTCGGGCGGTTTAACCGGAAAAGGTTTCCGTCAGGGTATGCTTACCAGGAACAATTTTGTTCCGGAGCAGGATACCGATTTTATTTTTTGCACCGTAGGTGAAGAATGGGGATTTATGGGCTCGGCAACTCTGGTATTATTGTATGTTGCTTTTCTCATGCGATTGGTATTTCTGGCTGAACGCCAGAGGTCAAAATTCGGCAGGATTTATGGCTATGGTGTGGCCTCTATCTTGTTTTTCCATTTTGCTGTAAATATCGGCATGACCATTGGCCTCGCCCCTGTAATTGGAATCCCCTTGCCTTTCTTTAGTTATGGAGGTTCATCACTTTGGGCTTTCACTATCCTATTGTTTATTTTCATAAAGCAAGATGCTAACAGGCTTAGTGTTCTATAGTTGATATTTGTTTAAATCATTTACCACACACACAAAGGATTATACTAAGGATCACAAAGTTGTCGTATAAAAATTAAATTATGAATCTTTGTAGGGGGGGATAATAAACAGAACAAAAATAATCAAGGCTCATTTATAAAATTAAGTGCATAAAAAAAAGCCGTCTTGCCTAAGGCAAGACGGCTTTTCATTATTTTGAAAAAAGGTACTAATAAAATGTCAATCTATTATCTTCAATATCGCTAACCTTCTTTAAAGCTTTATATACAAAATCCTGATCTACTCTTTGTTTTACAGCATCAGCATATTTATTCTTTGTGAATGTATAATCTTGAGCTGCAACAGCAGGAGTAAATTTATCTATTTTAACAACAAATGCACCACCCACACCTGCAATTGGGTTAAGAGTAGTTGGCTCTGATTTAGAGAAAATTGTTCCAAGAACTTCATTCTCACGACCGAAACCTTTAATGTTTCTGGAAGAGAAATTTACTGCTTCAACCATATCTTTCTCTCCACCAACTTCAGCAACTATTTTATCGAAATTATCGCCAAGCGGCTGAAGTTTATTTACAAGATATTCACCTTTCTTTTCATTATAAACGAAGATTTGTAATCTTTGTTTTACATCTTCAAGTTCAGGATATCCTTCTTCATAAATAGCAGTTACTATTGCAACTAAAAATGAACCATCTAGGTCGAACACTTCCGAAACCTGACCTAATTCGGTATCTTCATTAAATGCCCATCTGATTACCTGACGTGCATTGTCGACGCCTGCAATATAATGCGACATTTCCGATACTTTAGGAGCGGTACGTTTATTTAGTCTTTGGTCTTTTATTGCTTGTTCAAATTCTGCCTGAGTATGATTCTCCGATGCCAGTTTACTTGCTTTAGCAAATTCATCCTGATAAGTTTGATTACTAGCCAGAACTTCTCTGTTAATCATAGCAACTCTAACTTTCTTGGTAATATCTTTCTTACCTGTAACTTTAATAACATGGAAACCAAAAGCAGATTCAGCCATAGTAACTCCACCTTCTTTGGTATTTATTGCTGCTTCGTTGAATGATGGAACCATAGCACCATCAGCAAACCAACCCAGGTCACCTGAATTTTGAGCAACTGATCCGTCATCTGAAAATTCTTTGGCAAGAGATTCTATCTTGTTAGGGTTCTCTTTCACAACATTAAAAAGACTGTCGGCAAGAAGTTTAGCCTGCAATGCAGTTCTTGAATTATCTTCACTTGCTCTCATGGCTCCTGAATAAGCAATTAGAATATGCGTTGCTTTTAAGGAATCGGGGCGCATTTGAGTATTTACCAAACGTCCGATATGAAATGTAAAACCTGTACGATAAGGGTCGCTAACAGTTCCTGTTTCTGAGTTGAACATCAATGAATCAATTTGAACAGGAAGAGCACCTTCTTTAAACCAGGTACTGTCGTAAGCATTATCAGAATTTGCATTTACAAAAGAAATAGGGTTCTTTGTTTTTACAAAATCATCATGAATTGCTTCAATTTCTTTGCTGGCAGCGCCCACATCTTCTGCTGAAGGTCTTACATTAAAAACTACATAATCGATATCGCGTGAAGCTTTTTGCTCATATCTGAATTTGTTTTTTTCATAATACTTTTTGTAGTCCTCATCAGTTACATTAACTAAACTGTCGGATACATTAACATATTTTATTGCAACATATTCAATCTTTGCTTTATCATTATCTTCTGCATAATATTGTTTCGCCAAACGTTCAGGAACATAATATGCTTTGGAAATCATATTATTATACTTGCTCATCTTTCTGTCTTCCTTGATATAGTTTTCCAATTGAATCCATTGGGCTTTTGCCTGAGGGCTCATCTTATCAAGATTTTGAAGATAATTGAGAACAGAAGCTTTATCGTAAACACCTGTTTGGGGGTTAGTAAAGTACCTTTTAATAATTTGGTGAGGGTTAGGCCCCTGTACCAATTGGAAGAGTTCATCAGAAGTTACCTGAATTCCTAATTCCTCATATTGTTCACCCATAATATACTCACGTACAAGTTGTTCCCAGGTTTGATCTCTAACGCTGTAAGTTTCTTGTTGAGTAAGTCTGTCTTTGTTCTGTTGTGCTTTAGTGTTCTCAATATTCTGATCCACCTGGCGGTTGAAATCCATTATGGTAATTTCTTCACCTTCTACGCTTCCTATGTTTACAGTTTGTCTAGGTTTACTCTTTACAAAATCACCTAAAACAAATGCGGCAAGAGCTACTCCAATAATTATTATTAGGAGAGCCGAACGTTTTCTAATACTTCCAATTAAGGCCATCTTTTTATCACGTTTTAAAATTGGGTGCAAATGTACAAATCTGTACGAATTATTAAAAAAAAAGTTTTTACTTTGTTTATTAAGGAATTAATTAATCCAAATCCTTGTTTTTACCGGCTTTCCTGAAGATTCGTTTCAGCCAAACAGGTAATATTATTACACCTATTACAAGGTAGGGATAATAAGAAACCAGTCGCCAGAACAATGCTAAGGGAGCAAACCATGAATCATTGGGTATAAACCCACTAAGAAAATCAGAGAAAATATATTCTGCTACTCCTGATCCTCCGGGTGTTGGACTTATAAGTAGTATTATCCACATACTCAACTGTCGGCCAAAAAGCAAAAAGTGATTATATAAATTATATCCCTCATGGAAAAAGGCAACAAGCAATACATTTACCACCCAATAACGAGCCGTCCATGAAACTATGGTTGCCGAAAAACTCTTAAACCAATACCCGAAAGATTTATTCCTTATGGTAACCGATGTTCTGATAAGCTGGTTAGCCGATCTTCGTGCTCTCGTCCTCCATCTGATTAAAATAGGGAAAAGGAATACCCAGGAAATAAATGATTTAAATAAAAAAGGATTTATAAACAATGCATAAATTAAAAACATTGTATAAATAAAAATTACAATGTATCCGCCGTAAAAGGCGAAAAGTAATTCATCAATTTTAACCGATTCGGGAGGAAAAATATTGTTTCCGTAAATAATATATACTAAAGGAACAGCCAAAAGAAAAAATACCTCATCCAACATTATCGCTGTTAGTACAACAGCAGTACTTTTTCCGCTGCTAATGCCTTCTTTATATAAAAAGAAAATTGCCGGACCCGTACCACCAACTACCGAGGGCGAAATTGCCGAACTGAACTCCCACAACATTATTACATTAAACGCCTGCCTCCAGCTTAAACTGTAATCGCTCAGCACTATAATGCGGTACATATAGGCCAAATCTCTTACAGCCATCAATACGAAAGCAAGTAAAATATAAAAAAATGTTTGATATGTAAAGTCGATAAAGGAAAAGGTTTCCTCATTGAACGAATTGTAAATCAGTATAATACTAACGCCAAGGCCAAAAATAATTGGCCATATTATTCGCTTTGGTTTTAAACTGTTTATTATCTTATCCAAATGGTGGAATTTTTTGCAAATATACTAAATGATTGAACCCCGCTTTGGCAAATTAAACTTTGTTAACATGTCAGAATGGCGGCGTAACTCTAATAACCCTGTCACTTTGGCGGTAAATTTAAAAAGGTACAGAAATTGAAAACGTAACAATAGAAATTAAAATGAATTATAAACATAAAAAAATAGAACAATGAACTTAATCAGATTTAACCAGCATCCAGCATTCTGGAACTTGCTAAACGACTTCGACAAAAATTTAAATCACTCTACTAATCGTAATGACCTTAGCAGTCCTTTAGTAAATGTGATAAACCAGGACAATCAATATGTTATTGAAGTTGCGGCACCTGGAATAAAAAAAGAAAATTTTAACATTAAACTGGAAAACAATAAATTAGTTATCTCTTCAAACCTTAAGGAAGATAAAGATGAGAAAAATGTAAATTATTCAATTAAAGAATTTGGATTCACTTCATTTTCCAAGACTTTTTTCGTTCCAAAGGACATAGAAGCAGAAAAAATTAATGCCGATTACAATAATGGCGTATTAAGTGTAAGTATCCCTAAAAAGGAAAAAGAAGCAGCACTTAGCAGAAATATAAAAGTAAAATAACATTCATAATCAAGCGATTAATTAATAGCGCCATTGAAGGAAAGTCAATATTCCTTCAATGGCGTTTTTATTTCCAAAACTAAATGTTGGCCGCAAAACAAAGTAATTGCCAAATACTACGGTTTAATCATTCTCCAAACCCTTAATTTTCCATAAAAACATTAATAAGCTTGATTTCATGAGTTGGATTATTATATTTTTGCGTTTAATTATGTTTTATGATTGTAATAAAATTATCAGTTGAGAACATAAATTCAAAATAAAAGAAAGTATTATGAGATCTTTAATATTAGCTGTTTTAATATTGTTTGCAGTTACCTTATCTGCGCAAAACTTTAACAAAAAAGTTCAGGACGATAAGCTTGATACCGAAGTATTGGTCGACTACGTTGATTCCACAGCTTTGTATGATGGAATGTTTGGTTTGTATTATAAAACTCAATATGAAACTTACTCTCCTAAGACAAAATTTGTAAAAAAAGCAAAAACAATTTTTAATGGTGGTGACTATGAAATTGTTACTGTTTTGGGCGATTGGTGTTCCGACAGTAAATTACAAGTTGGCCGTTTCGACAAAGTACTGGCAGAGTCATCCTTTCCTAAAAGTAAATACAAACATATTGCTGTCGACAGAGAGAAAAAAGCCAGGGAAGTTGATATTACAAAATACAGGATATCAAGGGTTCCAACATTTATAATATTTTTAAATGGCATAGAAATAGGACGCATAACAGAAAGTCCTGATACCACTCTGGAGAAAGATTTATAAAATATTTTAAGGCAGAAAAACAAATAAATTTTCGATGAAAATATTTTCGAAAATATCTGATACCACATCCTACATCAGGCAACAAAAAGAAGATGGCAAAACAATTGGTTTTGTACCAACCATGGGTGCTTTGCATGATGGTCACCTTGCGCTGATGAAAAGAGCAAAACAGGAAAATGATTTGCTTGTTGTAAGCATTTTTGTTAATCCAATTCAATTTAACAATAAATCGGATTTAGATAATTATCCACGTGTTCTTGATAAAGACATTAAGTTACTTGAAGAAATTGATACGGATGTATTATTTGCTCCAACTGCTGGGGAGATGTATCCTGAGGAAGTAAAAAAACAGTATGATTTTGGTGCACTTGGCGATGTTATGGAAGGCGCTAACCGCCCCGGACATTTCAATGGTGTTGCCATAGTTGTAAGCAAACTGTTCAACATAACTATCCCTCACAAAGCATATTTTGGAGAGAAGGATTTTCAGCAACTGGCAATTATTAATAAGTTGGTAAAAATTGAAAATATTGATGTTGATATTATTCCATGTGAAATAGTAAGAGAGAAAGACGGCCTTGCAATGAGTTCCCGTAATGCTCGTTTAACAACTTCTCAGCGCGAAGCTGCACCATTTATTTATAAAGTGCTTCAAAATGCCGTAAAATATGCCGGCAAGAAAAGCGTTAATGAAATAAAAAAGTGGGTAGAAACTCAATTTAAGGATAAAGATGAGTTCGGTCTTGAATACTTTGAAATAAGTGATTCGGTTGATTTACAGCCCATTACCAATTGGAACGAAACAGAAACTACCATGGGATTCATAGTTGTAAATATGGGAAACATAAGGCTTATAGATAATATTAGATTATTTAATAATTTTGCTGCTTCAAATAATGGAAATAAATAAATACAGATAAGTCCATGAATATTGAAATACTAAAATCGAAAATACATAAGGCTAAAATTACTCAGTCGAACTTGAACTATATCGGAAGTATTGGTATTGACGAGGACTTGATGGACGCAGCCAACCTTATAGAAAGCGAAAAAGTTGGCATTTACAATATTACTAATGGTGAGAGGTTTGATACCTACATTATTAAAGCTGAACGCGGAAGCGGAACAATTTCTTTAAATGGTGCTGCTGCAAGAAAAGTTGCGGTTGGCGATTATATAATTATTGTTTCGTATGCAAGTATGGATTTTGAAGAAGGTAAATCTCATAAGCCCACTATCATATTTCCCGACGATAACAATAGAGTAATATAATTTGAAACAAAAAATTAAAAAGCGCTTAATTCAAACCATAGAATACCTGTTTTTTCTGGGTTTGGGAATTGGTTTGTTATGGTTGAGTTTTTATAAACTGGATTATAGCGAAGTAAAAAAAGACATTTTAAGCGCCGATTATCATTGGTTATTTATCGCTTTATTTTTTGCCATAGTTTCACATATTTTCAGAGCCTTAAGATGGAATATGCTCATAAATGCTATGGGTTATAAAACCAGGGTTTCCACTACCTTTTTTGCAGTAATGATAGGTTACCTGGCAAATACTGCCGTTCCCCGTATGGGAGAATTTATGAGGTGTGGAGTTCTATCGAAAAAAGAAAAAATACCATTCAACTCACTTTTTGGAACTGTAATCAGCGAAAGGCTTTTCGACCTGCTCATGCTGGCCTTAATAATGTTTTTTGTAATTATATTTCAACTTGATAAAGTGGGCGCTTATGTGAGTGATATTTTTAGTCCTTTAATGAATTCCCTGTTTAGCAACCTAAGTTCAATATTAATACTATTGGGAAGCATTATATTATTTTTTGCCATAAGTATTTGGTTTGTCTGGAGAAGCCGTGAATGGATAAAATCTTTCAGGTTATATAACAAAGTAAGAGGTTTTATAGATGGTTTGATGGAAGGAATTAAAACCATAATGAAACTCGAAAAGAAATGGTTGTTTATCATTTACACTCTTCTCATCTGGTTATTTTATGCAATTATGGTTTATATGCCCGTATTGATGTTAAAAGATACTGCCCATCTTAATTTTGTGGACGCATTAACAATATTGGCAATAGGAAGTTTAGGAATAGTAGCACCGGTTCCGGGTGGAATTGGAGCATACCATTTTATAGTAAAATCGATTTTAGTTGAACTCTATAGTGTAGAGGCTAATGCTGCGGGTTCCTTTGCCGCTATAACTCATGCCGGACAAACATTGCTTAATGTTATTGTCGGATCTTTAAGTTATTTTTACATGATGGTAATTACAAAAAGTCAAAAAGCATCAAATGAATAAACTGGAAAGAATAAAATCGAAAGTAATGGATGAGGCAAGCCTCAGACAAAGTCTCAATATCTGGCGCTTTAAGCAGAAGAAAATTGTGTTTACTAATGGGGTTTTCGACATTTTGCATTTGGGTCATATCGATTATTTGTCGAAAGCCAAAGATCATGGAGATATATTAATTATTGGAGTAAACTCCGATTCTTCAGCAAAACGACTTGGCAAAGGAAATAACCGACCAATTACTGATGAAACTTCCCGCTCTACAATTATTGCCTCTCTGTCATTTGTTGATGCCGTTGTTCTTTTCGATGAAGACACTCCATATAATCTGATAAAAGAAGTACAACCCGATATTTTAGTTAAAGGTGCCGACTACAAAGCAGAAGATATTGTTGGTTACGACATTGTTATGGCCAAAGGCGGCAGAATTGAAACTATTGAATTTCTTGAAGGATACTCTACTACGCTGATAGAGAATAGGATACGGGAGTTTTAATAGTTTATAGAGTGCCTAGATTTCAAAGTTATAACCAATGCGAACCTGATACCTGGAACTTGCAACATGCAACATTAAATAAAAGTACCTTGAGTTAAAGCCAGGAATTTCTTACATCAGTTTCTGCTGCACTTTCCACCAACGGTCGGGGATTTCGTTTTTTAATGCCAATTGATAATCGGCATAGGAACAAGGCACGAACTGATGCTTTATATATTTTTTATCGAGAGTGCTGTAAGCAGAAACATCCATCCACCATCTGTCTGACAATTTACTTTTCAGGAAAATCAAGTCTTCTTCCGAATCTTCAATTTTAACATTGAACTTTATATAATTTTCTGATTCCGATTCAGGATGATCGCCTTTCCTATTCATATAGCCATCAATAAAATACCATATCATCTGCGCCAGCAAATGTGCCGATCGACCTTCAATATCAAACAATGGATTTAGTTCATAAAACCCTATGCTGCTTAATTTATCGCTCATTCCTGCATATCGGCAAATTTTGCATACTTCTTCTCCGGCAAAACCATTGGGTCCGGCATTCTGTCCGCCGGGAGCATCAGCGGCTCTTATGGCCGACATGTCGATACTAACAATATCGGCATTTCTAATCATGGGTTCACTTTCTTCCAGATTTGCCCTTACGTTTCCCAGTCGGTTCACATCAAAATAAAGATTCTTCATGAGAACCAGAGAATCCTGATCAACAAAATATGTTTGGTAACCAATATTTGTAAAATTGAATAAAAAGTTAGGCTGATGAAGAATAATTCTGCTCAGCCATGAATTTGCATTCAGTTCATGCTCATCATGACCCAAATCGAAAACCGGATCCACAGAAGCAATATTTATTACCCTTCCAATATTTTCATAAGCAAGGTAGTTGGCATAGGTTAAATCCTGACTTCCTCCAATAATTATTGGGATAATATTATTTTTCAGCAGTTCGGAAACCACTTCTCTTATGGCAAAATATGTATCATCAACGGTATGGCCGTTTTTAATATTCCCGAGGTCGGCAATTTTAACGCTATTCCAGTGGGCAAAAAGCGGATAGAAATACTTTCTTACTTCGTCGGGTGCATTTGCACAACCGGCATTATTTATACTCCCTCTCTCTTCATTTATTCCGAAGATAGCGAGTTTTGTATTTTCCAGATCAGGGAAATCATTTTCTTTAGTATAAATATCACTGATATCAGATATTCTTAACCTGCTTGCCTCTTCAGTTTCTGTAATGAAGTTTTCCGAAACAATTTCAAAATATATACTTATATCCAATTTTTTAAAATTTTAATGCGAATACACCAAACTTACGATTTTTTCCAGCCAAAGAGCATCAATTTCATCAAAAGAATTTTTCTCTCTGCTATCCACATCCATAACTCCTACTATATCTCCATTTTTATTCTTAAGAGGAATTACTATTTCCGACTGCGAGCGTGAATCGCAGGCAATATGTCCGGGAAATGCTTCCACATCTCCAACAATAACTGATTCCTTATTATTAATACCAGCCCAGCAAACTCCTGTGTCTTTTGCCAAATTAATACATGCCAGCGACCCCTGATAAGGTCCTACCTGCAGTTTACCATCCTGCAATAAGTAAAAACCTGTCCAGAAAAATTCAGGCATCTTATTGTGTAAAACAGCAATTAATGTCGACATATTCGACCAGGGGTTATTGCTACTTTTGTCTATCAAATCTTTTATTTGATTATATAATCTTTCGTACTTTTTTTCCTTTTTCATTTTGCTTGAATTTTAATTTTCTAATCTCAACAAACCCAAAACATACTTTACTTAGAGCACAACTATAGACCTGATTATCAGGAATAATCCAAAACCCATAAGGGCTATACCAGCTAATTTGTTTACCATTATTAAAAACCTGTCGGTTAAATACCTTTTTAGGCTATTTGCCATAAAAGCCTTCAATAAATCTGTCATAAAAACAACCAGCAAAGCTCCGGCAAAAAATATTAAAATATTTTCAGCATCGGCGGAAAATCGTGCGGTAATTCCCACCACTATCCCTAACCAGAATATCCAAACAAAAGGATTGGCAAGATTTAAAACAAAACCTTTTGCAATGAAAATAAATTTATGAGGCTGGATTGAAATTTCCTTATCTTCATTTTTAATATCAAAACTTTTTCTATAAGAAAAAAAGCCTATTAATATTATTAGTATTCCACCAATTATGCCAACCAGTTTATAACTTTCAAAATCCCTTAAGGCTTTAGTAGCGCCTAAAACCATAACAGAAATAATTGCAGCATCATTTAGGATAATGCCAATTGCAAGAAATGCTGCAGGTACGAATCCCCGGTGAAGGGCAGTTTGAAGTAAGGCAAAAAATGCCGGGCCAAAACCAAATAATAAAGCCAACGACAAGCCCAAAACTGTTCCTTCAAGAAAGATATTTATGAAACCTATTTCCAATTAAAACAATATTTGTTGATATTGATACGACGCGTGCAAATTTAATTATTAATCAGTAGTAATCAAACCTAATATTTCGAGTGCAAGCCATACTGTAACTTTGGATTACAGAAATTCTTATAAAGTTGGTAATTATTATATATTTGTAAAAAATTATACAATGAATTTAGATTTCAATACTATTCAGCAAACAGGCTGGCTCGGCGGATGGGAGATAGCAGTTATCGTTCTTGTTGTAATACTTTTGTTTGGTGGAAGAAAAATTCCTGAACTCATGAGGGGTCTTGGAAAAGGCATAAAAGAGTTTAAAGAAGGCGTTGGAGGTGAAGAAGAAAACAAAGGTGAAAACGCTGATGAGAATAAAAATACTGAGGACAAAAAATAATTTTTAAACAGGTATTATTTTAGTTTTTAATCAATTTTTTATATTGATTATATCTGTCGATAACCTCAGAAACCAAATTGTAAGTTTCTTCTCCTCGCATATATCCGTATTCAACCACGGGATCGTGATAGTATTTTGAATTTGATAATTTGAGTACAAAGTCATCAACATTATCATCCCACATATTAGGATTTTTACCATATTTTTCTGCCAATCGGCGGGCATCCAAAATATGCCCCATCCCTGAATTATATCCTGCTAAAGCAAACTTAATCCTTTGAATACTATCGCTTACTTCCTCCGGAACCAGTGACAATTGATATTTTATATGTTTAATACCTGCTTTAATTTGTTGTTCGGCGTTTGCCGTAGTATCTAACCCATAAATTTCCATAACGGAGGGCATTAACTGCATAAGACCATAAGCCCCTACCCAGGATTTTGCATTTATTTTAAATTCCGATTCCTGATACATCAAGGAGGCTATTAAACGCCAATCCCATCCAACAATTGAGGAATATTTCTTCAGGTACTCATCGTAAGGAGAAAGCATACCTCCTGAATATGAATTATAAGTACTTTTTGCTATTCTTGTAGATCGTTTATTTAAAAAGTACTTATTATACAAAAGTCGAAACTCTAATTTCTTTTTATAATTTGACAGCCAATAATTTATAGTGTCAACAAGTTCTGTTTGGCCCTTTTGTGCTGCCCACGACACTTTTTGAGGGAAACTTACCGGTGTTTTTACATCTATATTTCTGTGCTCTCTGGCATTTACAAGCGCAATATGTTCATCTGCAATTGTATAGTCAATTTCACCATCAGAAACAGCATCTATAAGTTTATCTGTCCACCTTTCGTCTTCAATTATGTTTATGCTGTCGCCGATATTATTGGCTATTGCCGATAGTTGGTTTTTGTAAATTGTTCCTTGCTTAACATAAATAGTTTTACCAGCAAGAAAAAGAGTATTTCTGATTAGATGAGACTCTATTTCGTCGAGAGTTCTCATTTTTTCAAACCCTTCAGGTTTACGCTGTACAAGAACCTGCCTTGTATATAATATGGGATCGGTAAATTCAAAATACTTTTTTCTTTTGTTGGTAACAGTTAATCCCATTGCTATTAAATCGATTTCACCATTTTCAAGCATTTCAATTGAAGTTAACAGATTTTCTTCCAAACGCAGGTCAAGTTCTACACCCAAATATTCAGTAAACCTCTTTAAAAAATCATATTGATATCCCATGGGTTCTCCATGATAAACAAAATAACTTGTTGGCCCATAGTCTGTTACTGCAACAAGTTTTTTGTTTTCAAGAACTTTTGCAAGATCATTTTCAGTTGTAAGATAATTTTTGTTCTGCCCTGCTTTATTGCTTGAAGAATTTCGGTTATTATTTATGTCCTTGCTGAAATTACAGGAACTTAATAATGCAGTTAATAAAATTACAAGTTTAAATTTATTCATTTATTATACCTTCGAATTCCATGCAATTTACTAAAATATTTAACAATTACATTATTTGTCAATTTCAGAATCATTATATATATTTGTAAGTTCATCAACAATTATCTGAATATGAAAAAACTAACTACACTAATTTTACTCATTGTTTTCTCGTTCGTAGGTTCTGAAGTCATTTCTCAAGACACAACAAGTTCGGATGAAGTAATTACAAAAACCAAAGATTTTACTGCAGGATGGGGAATTGGAATAAAGGCCTCAAGTTTTGGTTTTGGGGCCGACATAGTAAAGTCGTTTAACCAAAATTTTACCCTTCGTTTAGGAGGCTCATACTTTAAAAAGGATTTTAAAGTTGCACAAATGGATGACCTTGGAGCCGAAGCTTTAAACTACACAAGTCTGGGCTCGGTTTCATTATTGTTTGATTATTACATTTTTCGTTCGGTATATCTATCGGCAGGAGTATTTTATAATATGAATACCATTGAATTTGAAAGTAAGGCAACCGAATCACAAACAATTGGTAATATTGAAGTTACACCCGAAACCCTTGGTTCAATAACATATACACTAAATCCAAATGAAGTTTGCCCGTATTTGGGAATTGGATTTGGTCATACTATTTCACGAAACAGATTGTTGGCTCTTAATTTTGATTTGGGAGCCGTTTATCATGGATCTCCAAAAGTAGAATTAGATGCCACAGGCATGGTAAGCCCAACAGCAAGCCCTGAGCAGCAACAATTGTTACAGGATAATGTAAAACAATGGCAATTCTATCCATTTTTAAATTTCCAGTTATCTTTCAGAATATTTTAAAACAAACGTAAAACATAAAAACTAAACAGATGAAAATAAAAAGTATAATATCTTTGACTCTGGCACTATTTTTACTAATATTTGCCGACTCCTGTAAAGTGAAAAATCCTCTTGAAGGAGCAAAACTCATTATCAATTATGATATTTTAAAAACCTATATCAATGTTCAATTTGAGGATGCCGCAACCGGAAACCTGATTGGATTTGAAGGAAACGATCAGGTTAGCGTTACAATAACTGGTGAAAATGCTGATGCTGTTTTGGATAATACAGGGGTTTTAAAAGAGGAGTATAAATCCAGTAACGGATTTTTGGGCCTTGCCTTAAATCCAAATACTCAGTATGTTCCAAGTGAAGCAAACCCCATTAAGTTTACTATTGTAGCCAAAATTGATGGTTATATTTCAACGAGTAAAAATGTTACTATTGGAGAGGAAGGAACTTATAATCTGAAGATAGTAATGACCGATATTTCAAATCCACCTGAAGGTGTAATTGTAAAAGAAGCCAAAGGTGTTGGAAATCTCGAAAGTGGTACAGGCACACTTGAAAGTGAGGTTGTAGTAAAAACACCAGGCGATGAGGTTGAAATAATTCTTCCGGAAGGAACGGTTATAAAAGATGGTGATGGAAATACCTTAAGTGGTTCGCTGGATATAACATTGGTTTATTTTGATAACCTTCTTGACGGATCTCTGGCTGCCTTCCCGGGAGGACTTATGACCAGGGTAAATCAAAACGGACAAACACTCGACGGAGCATTCTTTTCAGCAGGTTTTATAGCTCTGGAAATTACCGATGAAAATGGTAATTCTGCAGAAACTTTTGAAGAAAATCCAATTCAGTTAAATATGGGAATTCAGGGAGCAACATATAATCCTGAAACTTCAAGTAGTATTGCTGCCGGAGATAATCTTCCTGTTTACAGTTATAATACCGATAATGGAGAATGGACACTTGAACAAAATGTTACTGTTGAAAATGGAACTAACAGATCCGACTTCATGGTTACAGCAGAATTAACACATTTGTCGTATTGGAATTTCGACTGGTTCTGGTCGGAATATTGTACTTATGGCGTTAAGTTTAAATTTATTGGTGATTATGCCGGATGCAACTGTACACAGCAATATGGTATAATGAGAAAACAAGCCGACAACACATATTTTAGTTATGTAAACTTTTATGCTTGCGATGGCGAATTAATACCAACTTATTATGCTCCTGCAAATATGCCGGTTTATATTGATTGGAGCGACAATCCTTGCTCAGGTGTTAAGGTGCAGGAAGATGTTACATATATTGATAACCTCTGCACAAACGATATAATTGAAATAACCCTGGTTACTGTTGGGGATAACAGAACAGACATTACTGTTGACCTTATGGGACAATGTGCTTCCAATCCGGATGTTGAAATAAGACCAACTTACGGAGCATGGTTCCGACCTATAGATTCATATTGCTGGCGCTGGGCATTTATGTCGAATGGTTTGGCAGAAGTTTGTGATATTGAAATAGGTAAAGAATATGTTATCGGAACCTATTTCAACGGCAGCTGGTATCAAACAAATTATACTGTTACAGAGAGTACTATCTTCGAATGGAATATTGAGTTGCCTTCCGAAGCATGTGACCAGATTTTACAATAAAAAAAACTATTTTTGCAAGCCGTCTAGCCTGAGGCTAGGCGGCTTTTTTTATTTTATTATGCAGAAAATCTGGACAGAAAATATTTTAGTAAACTGGGAAAACATTTCAGAAAAAGGACACCTCAGCCTTCATTCTCTAAGTTTGTTCCTTGTAAGAGCGGCCATAAATCATGCTGAGAATTTGGATTTCGGATTCAGCACTACAAGCCAGGAAAGGCAATCGTGGGTACTGTTTCGATTGAATATTAAAATAAATTCTCTCCCCAAACTAAATGAAAATATCAAGGTTGTAACCTGGCCGGGAAAAATTACCGGAATTACAGCTTCCCGTGGTTTCGAAATGTATGATAGTAAATCAAATGAAAAACTTTGTGTTGCATCTTCCGATTGGTTGGTAATAAATATGGATACCAGAAAGCCCCAGCGATTGGAAAAATATTTTAAATCAGAGTTCTTGAATCCTGATAAAATTGCTCTGGACAAAATTCCTGTAAAATTTAATTTCAGAGGTAATTTCGAAGAACTATTTAAAATCAGAACCTTTTATACCGATTTGGATATGAATGGCCACGTAATTGCTCATAATTATTTCAAGTGGTTACAGGATGCTGCAAGTATTAATAATCCAAACAAAACCCCATCATTCATTCAAATGAATTATATTAACGAATGTAAACGCGATGAAACTATTTCCATACGATTCAGCAAGGATGATAATATGAGTTATATGGGTTTTAATGAGAACACCAATAAAGTTGCTTTTACCGCAGGAATAGTTTTCGACTAGAAAACACATGGCAATTATTCCATTTCTGCTAAGTTTAAAAACCAATACATTTACAGGTAGTTACTTTATAATAATCAAAGGTGGAGTTTCTATTTCATTACTTTGGTGAAGAGCACGGTCGTAAATTGATACTTTGAACATAATAGTGTCGAATTCCGAAAAAGGATTAAAAACATAAAGAGTATCCTGAAACAAGCCTTTAATATTCAAATTACCGCTGGCAGGTGTTAGAACCGGAAATCTGGAATTAAAAGTAATAGTGTCGTAGGTTTGCGTTTCGTTATTGAATATCAAAATTGGCACTTCCACAAACTCCCCATATTGTTTTTCGAAATATCGGATAATCATATTATAATAGTAATCCCCATCAACATTAAAGGGTGGCAGGGTGTCGGAACTGGACAGTCCTAAATCACCATCACCATCGGTATAAGTAAATTTAATTACTCCCCTTTCGCTAATACCTGATTCGGGATTAACTAAAAGCACAAAATCCTGATATTCTATTTGAGGAACAACCGGAAAAGTCTCAAATTTTCGGCAACCATAAATTATGGATACTATTACAATTGAAATAAGAATTATTTTTGCAATTAACTTCATGCTTTTTAATATGTTGTAAAAGTATAAATTAATCAATTTAAATGCCAAAACTTTCCGAACTTGAGCAGCAAATTTTTGCAGTAGAAAGTCCTAATGACTTTAACGAACTGTCGTTGAAAATATTTCAATACCAGTTTGAAAACAATGCTGTTTATAGAAAATATGCTCAAAATATAGGTAAAGAACCATCTAATGTTTTGTCGCCGGAAAGTATCCCATTTTTACCTATAAGTTTTTTTAAAACTCATAAGGTAGTAACTTATAATAAACCTTCCGAAATAATTTTTAGTAGCAGTGGAACTGGAAATAATGGCAACAGCAAACATCATATTGCTAAACTTAGCGTATACGAAGATAGTTTTACCAAAGGATTCAAGAAGTTTTATGGAGATGCGGAAGATTATGTTATTCTTGCCCTTTTGCCATCTTATCTTGAAAGAGGGGGCTCATCACTAGTTTATATGGCACAAAAACTTATCGAAAAAAGTAAACATCCCGAAAGTGGATTTTATTTAAATGATTATGAGAAGTTATATGATATGTTGTTGAGCTTAAAAGCCGCGAGAACAAAAGTTGTTTTGCTTGGCGTAAGTTATGCCCTTTTGGATATGGTAGAAAAATTTGACCTAAGTACTTACGGCCAAAGTTCATCCCAATTAATAGTAATGGAAACGGGAGGTATGAAGGGCCGCCGTAAAGAAATGGTGAAGGAAGAACTGCACGATATACTTTGTAAAGGTTTTGGGGTAGAAAGTATACATTCGGAATATGGTATGACCGAATTATTATCGCAGGCATATTCAACAGGAGGAGGAATATTCAATTGTCCCCCATGGATGCAGCTAAAGATAAGGGATGTTAATGATCCTTTTTGTTTGCTTGAACAAGGTAAGTCGGGTGGCATAAACCTTATTGACTTAGCCAACATATATTCATGTTCTTTTATCGAAACTCAGGACCTTGGTAAGATATATAATGACGGAAGTTTTGAAATTATTGGTCGTTTCGACAATAGCGATGTGAGAGGTTGTAATTTGATGGTATATTGACATAGTAAATTATGAATTGGTTGACTTATCCAATAGAGGGGATTCAAATACTAAAGTTCGTTTAGCATCCAAAAAATGACTAATAACCTGAGTTCGACCTAAGCATTGTGCTCAGCATCAAAAACCATGTCGAACTCAGGTTATTAGACCATTCGACCTTATACCTTATAATGCCTTTACAAACTTCCTGTTAACCACATTTCCTTTAACAGAAATCCGGATAACATAAGTTCCTGCTTTTAGTGAGGATACATCAATTTGTTGTTCACTGATATTAGTCTCGCTTATGCCTTCCTGTTCGATTAGTTTTTGTCCCATTATATTTAATACACTAACTTGGAAATCCTCATTGGTTTCTGTGTTAATAGAGAACTTAAGCATATCGGAAACAGGATTCGGATAAACCATAATGAAATTGTTGTCGATTGCATTTTCTTCAACATCCATAAGATTTCTGTCTCCGGTAGCATACCATACAGGCCATTTGGCAACATTAATTAGTGCAGATCCACCTCCAGAAGGAGTAATTTTGTCGGCATTAAGATTAATTACACCAACAACTTCACTACCTAAATTTGTTGTACTAAAAACAATTTTATTATCCAGTTTTGAATAGTTAGGGAAGCCAATTATATCATTATTGAAAATTTCTCCAACATCACCTGTTTCAAGATTAGCCCCCATAATTTTTATATCTCCTGTATATTCATTAACATAATCGAATGCTAATATAAAAGGAGTGTTTTTAGAAAGTGACGGGTTACCAATACTCACACCTTCAGGAAGACCTGTAAAGAGTTTAAAAATATCTCCATCTCCCCAATTGTTTTGGGCATTACTCCATACCCTGATAAATCCTACATCCCAATAATCAATATTATTGCCATCGTCATTTTTCAACTCGTTATATGCATCGTAAACCAGATATTGTCCGGTGTAATCCCATTCCAGAGCATCGGCATATAGCACATTATCCATAACAATACCTTCGGTGAAGGTAGGACTATATAAATGGAATTTTGCCCACTGTGCTTTCCCAAAGTCGTATACCCAAATCGCAGAATCGATGGAAGTTGTGATAGCAGCTATTCTGCTACCATCTTTCGAAACAGCCACATTATCCCAAATATAATCATTAGAAATTATATTCTCATCATAAGGACTGTTCATGTCGATGCTTGTCATTGCACTATTTTCTGTAATCATCACTCCCACAGAACCATTATCAACCAAACTGGGACGGCGTTTTAATGCTGTAGTAGATATAGGTACAAAGTCGTCACCCTGTGTATTGGATATGTATAATGTATTCTGGTCTAGTGGATTTACATCATAACTAAGAATATAATCCTGTCCTGGGTTGACTGAAATTTCTCCCGGGGGTGCAGATCCTCCGCCGCCGCCACCAGTTCCTGAATCGCCTATACCAACAGCATAAAACGAATCGGAAACTGCATTATGTTCTGTTGATCCGTTACCATAAAGGTCTTTTGCAGCACTTTCGAAAGCAAGTCGGCAATCGATAAACTGTGATGTTTGTGTCATATAGTTTGCAAGAGCCCTGTAAAATAATCTCTCAGCCTTATCTTTTCCAATGGATTCTGCCAAAAAGTAATAAGCATGATTGATAATTCCGCTATTTGAGTGAACTCCACCATCATCATCCGAGCCGTTATACATTTCATTTACGTGGGCAGGCTGATAACCATTATCACCAAAACTTGTTCCCCCATTGTGTGGATTAGCCATATCGCGAAGAGTACCTGTTGGGAAATACGGACTGTTTGCTGGCACTATTGCTTCCCCGATTTGCCAGTTTGATCTGTCGACCATAGCTCCGGCTATGTCAGCCATGGCTTCGTTAATGGCTCCTGATTGATATTCGTATTTTAAATTGGCAGTATTCTGAATTACACCATGCGTCATTTCATGCGCTGCAACATCCAGTCCTCCTGCTAAAGGAAGAAAAACTCCACCACCATTTCCATATAACATTGCCTGACCATTCCAGTAGGCATTAGCAAGGTTTTGTCCATTCTCATTATTAACATTTACAACTGCAAAAATTGATCCCCCATTTCCATTAATTGAATTTCTTCCATGGGTGTTTAAATAATAATCGTAGGTAATGCTTCCATTATAATGTGCAGAAACAGAACTCGCCTCATTCCATGAATTATTGCTGGAGGTTACATGATCTACACTTAAATTGTTATAAGGAGTAAAATTAGCGTCGAGCGTTATAATTGCCCCTACAGGGTTATCTGGCAAGTTACTTTGTGTGGCATTATACATTGGCTTGGAGGTGTTAATCATATAGTAATTTGAGCCTAATTGATAAGTATCTATTGTTCTGTTCACTCCATTCAGGTCGGTAGCACTTGCAGTAGCCGGACCATCTGAACATGTGGCATCATATTTATGAATAACTTCTGACGTATTTGCATCAACATAGTATTCCCATCTTTCAAGGAAGTTAGGACGAAGAGTAATATGCCAGGCAAGTTTTTCAGAATTTACATCTCTGTCGTTATGATATATAACTAATTCACTAACTGCTAATTCATATTCCAATTGTTTAAATCCAAAGGATTTCATTTCACCTATGGAGGTGAATGTAGCAACATCAGCAAGGGCAATGCTCTCGGCATCTGAACTATGTATTTTTGGAGTAACATTACTTATTCTTGGTGTAGGATAATATGTTCCATTAAATAAATATAGTTCTCCGCTTTTAGCGTGAAGAATTATCTGACCACCATCAACCTTTACTCCTTTAAAATATTGTTGCATTTTAATGTGCGTATGGTTTATGTCGTCGGTCCATATGTTTTGACTTATAAATTCCTCAGAGGCATTATTAATTCTCATAGCCTGTTGAATATTATGTAAATATTCTCGCGCTGAACTTACAATGGATTCTTCACTTCTCTCATCCATCATAACTCCCATGCCCGATTTTGATTCGGCCATCATTAATAAACCATTCTTCTCATATTTTACGGTCGAGAAATTTAGTTCATCTAATGCTGATGGATTAGTAAAAGGTATGCTCTTGTAATTATAACCTTGTGAACTGTTTAAGGAACTTTGCTGTACCTTTAAAGCTTCTACTTTTGAAACCGGAACTTTCTGAACAGCATTTTTTTCAACCTTCTTTTCCTTTACAGAAAAAGGGTTGTTAGTAGTTTGCGAAATTGCAATATTGCATGAAAAAACAAATATTGCACTAAGTAAAATTAAGTAGAATTTTTTCATATTTATATGTATATAATTTATATTCAGTGTTTTGTGATTAATCTTCTTTTGTTAAAAGAAGGAGGCTTTCATAAAACCCATCGAGGGTTTCATTTTTTCCTTCCCAAACAACTTTATTATTGAAATTTTTGCTCTTATAAATAATAAACCGGCTCATATTTCCAGGCTTATCGTAATTCAAAGTATCCATACCCAAGGCATATGCCGTTTTAAAAAGTTTCTTAGTTGCCGACTTTTTTATTTGTTTCATCAAAGATGAATCATTTGTTGCTTTTCGTGTTTTCCACAAATTACCATCGGAAAAAAGTTTATAGGTAGTATTTACATTAGTAAACCCACCCATAGTACCAAAGGAAATCATATGCGGATTATCCTGATAAATTTCTTTTTGAGCACTACAGCTAAATAAGAACATTACTAGCCCTAATAAGTATAAATGTTTCATAATTTTAGTTTTTGATCGGCAATATTTGCGTTTAATTTCTGCCTATTAATCTGAAAATTACTTCAGATTTCATCGATAAATATAAATAATAATTATTGATTTTTAAATAATTTAGATAAATAAGCCATATTTAAGTTATTAAGTGAGTAGGTTTTATGATAAATTGCAGATAAAACTGTCCCCGAATTAGTTAACATTTACAGGAATGACAGTAAAATTTTTTAGTGGATTTTTTTTGAATTCCATACAAAAGCACATGATCTTTCAAAACAATCTGCTTATCATTTTTTTGAAAATTTAAAAAATGACCTTTCGATATTCTCCTAACTTTGCAATAAATAATTATTGATGTATTCACCTAATTACAAATCGAGGAAATATATAATAATGGGACTATTTATTTTAATAGGCCTCTTATATATTTCACGTTTGTTTTATTTACAACTCATCAACAATAGTTATAAATTTTCAGCTGAAAACATTGTTTTACGAACTGTAACTCAATATCCTGCAAGGGGCATAATTTACGATCGGAATAATAATTTATTGGTTTACAATGATGCTGCTTACGATTTGATGGTAATTCCCCGACAGGCAAAAAATATCGACACCTTAAAACTTTGTTTGCTGGCCGGAATTACTAAAAGTGAGTATATCGAAAAAATGAGAGCCGCAAAGAGATTTTCATATTATAAACCTTCGGTTTTTGTAAAACAGATTTCAAAGGCAGATTATGGCAGGTTGACTGAAGAGTTGTATAATTTTCCGGGTTTTTACGCCCAGGCTCGTACTTTGCGTAAATATCCTTTACCCATTGCGGGTCATTTACTTGGAAGTATTGGAGAAGTCAATCGCCGGGATATGGATAAAGATATTTTTTATGATATAGGTGATTATATTGGGAAATCGGGCATTGAAAAGTATTATGAAAAATATTTGAGGGGAGAAAAAGGTAGTAAACTAATTGAAGTTGATGTTTATAACCGGGAGAAAGGTAGTTTTAAAAACGGCCTTTTCGATACTCTTGCCATCCCCGGTAAGGATTTAATTTTGGGAATAGATGCCGAACTTCAATATTATGGTGAGCAATTGATGAAGCATAAAATGGGAAGTATAGTAGCCATAGACCCACAAAGTGGAGAAATTCTGGCGCTAATCAGCAGCCCGGCTTTTGATCCAAATATGATGGTTGGTCGTAGTCGCTCGAAAAATTACGGACTTCTTCTTAACGACACTCTTAAGCCACTGTTAAACAGGGCTATAGCCGGAACATATCCTCCGGGATCAACATTTAAACTTGTGAATGCCCTCATCGGTTTGCAGGAAGGTGCTGTTGTAAGAGGCACCAGATTCGACTGTAACGGACCGCTTTCCCGACCAATAAAATGTACTCACAACCACGAAACACCACTCGATCTCGATGGTGCTATCACACAGTCGTGTAATCCGTATTTTTGGAATACCTTTAAAAGTATACTTAATTTAGGTCGCTATAACGATTCACATGAGGGCTACAGAGCCTGGTATGAAAATGTTGTGAGTTTTGGATTGGGTACTAAATTCAATACCGACATTCCTTATGAAGTAACCGGAAATATCCCATCAGACAAGTATTTCGATAAAGTTTATCGCGGTTCATGGAATGCATTAACGGTAAGATCTTTGGCAATAGGACAAGGAGAAATTCTAGTAACACCAATACAGTTGGCGAATATGGTAGCAATTTTTGCCAATGAAGGTCATTATTTTCGTCCACATTTTCTGAGAGAAATGGAAGACGATGATAGCTTGAGAATAAAATATACTCGCAAAATTCAAACAACTATTGATAAGAAAAATTTTGATATAGTAAGAAAATCCATGGTTGAAGTTTTTGAAGGGGAGCATGGTACGGCACGTTGGTTTAAAATGGACAGCATAAGTCAGGCCGGTAAAACAGGAACAGTTCAAAATCCCCATGGAGAAGATCATTCTTTATTTATTGCGTATGCACCAGTTGATAATCCTCAAATTGCCCTTTCAGTTATAGTTGAAAACGGTGGATATGGCTCAACATGGGCAGCCCCAATTGCAAGTTTATTGATAGAGAAATATCTAACACGTAAAGTAGAACGTAAAAATCTGGAGAAAAGAATTATGGAAGGAAATTTGCTGGATAAAGTAAAATAACCGATTATTATTTTTAAAAAATAAATAAGAAAATGAACAACAGATACAAAATATATTTACCCATAGTTTTTGCAATTGTACTTATAGCAGGAATTATGATAGGAACTTATCTCAATTCCGATAATTCAAATTCCGGCAATTTAATTCCGGGGCATCCTAAAATAAATAAAATTGACAACATCCTCGATTATATTGAACACGATTATGTTGACAGTGTAAACAGAGCAGATTTGGAAAAAGATGCTATAAATTCCATGCTTGAAGAACTGGATCCGCATTCTTCATATATCACTGCTGAGGAATTTCATCAAATTAATGATCCCCTTATGGGAAGTTTCGAGGGTATTGGAATATCATTTCGTATAGAAAGAGACAGCATTACCGTAATTAATACAATTCCGGGAGGACCTTCCGAAAAGGTTGGACTCATGGCCGGCGACAGAATAGTAATGGTTGACGACACATTGATTGCAGGCATTGGGGTTACTAATAATCAGGCAATAAAGAAACTAAAAGGACCAAAAGGCACCAAAGTAAAAGTTTCTGTATTTCGCAGAGGTCTTTCGAAATTGCTGGATTACAACATCACAAGAGATGTTATTCCTACTTACAGCCTCGACGTGGCATATATGGTAGATGATAAGATAGGTTATATAAAACTGAATAAATTTTCAGCTACAACTTACGAAGAATTTAAAACCGCCCTTGATAAATTACTAGCTCAGAATATGCAGAAACTTATTTTGGATTTAAGAAGTAATCCTGGAGGCTATTTAAATGCTGCCATAAATATTGCCAATGAATTTTTAAAAGATGGTCAGTTGATCGTTTATACTGAGGGAAAAAGCCGTCCGAAAAATTACGCTTATGCTGATGGCAAAGGAGAACTTATTAATAAAGATTTGGTAGTATTGGTAAATGAAGGTTCGGCTTCTGCCAGCGAAATTGTTGCTGGTGCAGTACAGGATAACGACAGAGGAACAATCATAGGAAGGCGTACTTTTGGAAAAGGCCTGGTTCAGGAGCAAATGAATATGCCCGACGGCTCGGCACTCCGACTAACCGTAGCCAAATATCATACGCCCACAGGCAGATGTATTCAACGTCCTTATCAAAAGGAAGAGTTTGATGATTATTTTGCAGAATCATATCATCGTTATCTCACAGGTGAAATGCAAAGTGCCGACAGTATTTTATTTAACGATTCATTAAAATATATTACCAAAGGCGGAAAAGTTGTTTATGGCGGTGGTGGCATTATGCCCGATATTTATGTGCCTTTGTCAGGCGATACGCTGAATAAACTTTACAATATACTGGCCAATAAAGGAATACTTTTCCAGTTTGCATTCGATTATACCGATAAAAACAGGGAAGAACTTAATAATTATGAGGATTATAAAAAGTTCGACAGTGATTTCAATATGAGCAACAAGGATTTTTCTGATTTGCTGGCATTTGCAAAAGAAAAAGGAGTAAAGTATACTAAGGAGGAAGTAAAAACTTCCAAACAAAAAATAAAAATACTTTTTAAAGCCTATGTTGGAAGAAATGTTTTGAATGAGGATGGATTTTATCCTTCTTATCACAAGATAGATGATATATTTAAGCGGGCTATAGAGGAGTTGAATAAATAAGCCATTAGTTTTATCATATTGAAGATAAAATGGGGGTTAAATTTTGTCCATGAATTATTAAACATTTACAATTTTAACACTAAAGTTATCATGTTCTTATACGTAAAATATTCTAAAATTTTAATATAAATTGTAACCATATCATCAATATAGCGTCAAAAAACCAATGGCAGAAACTGATGAAGAGATAATTTCCAGAGTGCTTTCCGGTAATCGGGATGATTTTGCACTTTTGGTAGACAGGTATAAGGATAAGGTTTTTGCCATGGTTATTGGGATTATTAAAAATAGAGAACTCGCGAAGGAAGTGGCTCAGGATGTTTTTGTTAAGACTTATGTTTCTCTGAAAAAATTTCGAAAAGAGTCAACTTTTTCAACATGGATTTATCGCATATCCTACAATACTGCCATCAGTGAAACCAGAAAAGCATCTTATAAAAATGTATTATTGGATGAAAATTATATAGTAGATACTTTTGAAAATTCTGCCGAAGAAAATGAGAAAAAAGAAGAATCTCATGAACAATTATCAAAGGCTATTTCCTTACTTAAAACGGATGAAAAGTTCATTTTAAAACTGTATTATTTCGAGGAAAAGGCCATAAGCGATATTAGCAGAATTACCGGTCTTGGACAATCGAATGTTAAAATAAAACTACATAGACTTAGAAATAAACTTCGCAAGTTAATTGTAGATAATAATGAAAAAGAACTGCTATTAAACGGATAATTATAATATTTGCAAAATGGATGATAAAGACAATATTATTAAGCAACTGCTTGAAAACGACATAGATATTAAAGCCCCACAAGGCTTTACCGATGATGTTATGAAGTCGGTAATTGCATTTGAAGAGAGCAAAAAACCTTCTTTCTCTTTTGATGGGGGTATGCTGTTTTTAATAATAACATTGTCTGTTTTAAGTTCGTTATTTGTATTCTACTATTATGATAATTCGTTTTTCTCTGGTATCTTTTCTTACTTCTCTTTTGATATCGGTGGAATTAGCCCGTACTTAAGGGAAAATTTCCTTAATACTAAATCCTTATTTAATACAAGCCCCATATTATTCCCATTAGCATTGGGCATTGCATCATTATTAATAATTGAAAGATTATTATCCGGGTTTAAAACAAAACTCAACCTAATGATGATGAGTTGGTAGGGTTTGGTGTATTAATTGAGAATTATTATTGCTGTCATTATCATATTTTATTAAAACAATTCGGCTATCATTTGATGAATATCAGCAACAGGGCAAATTTCAATTTTGTAGTTTTCCTTAATAATGCCTTTCATACTATATTTCGACACGATTATTTTCTCAAAACCAAGTTTTTCGGCTTCTAAAATTCTGCTTTCTGTTCTGGAAACCGTCCTGATCTCTCCTGAAAGGCCAACCTCTGCGGCAAAGCAAATATTATTCCCTATGGAAACATCCTCTGCCGAAGAAACTATAGATGCTATCACGGCAAGGTCTATTGCAGGATCGTCAACACGTATACCTCCGGCGATATTTAAAAATATATCTTTGGTGCTAACTTTATAGGAACTTCTTTTTTCAAGCACTGCCAGCAACATATTCATTCTTCGTGTATCGAAGCCTGTTGCCGACCTTTGAGGTGTTCCATAAGCAGCAGTGCCCACTAATGCCTGAACTTCAATAAGCATAGGCCGTTGACCTTCTATCATTGCTGCAATTGCAACCCCGCTCACCGACTCATCTCTTTGCGAAAGCAATATCTCACTCGGGTTTTTAACTTCGCGTAAACCGCCGCTATTCATCTCAAAAATACCAAGTTCCGAAGTTGAGCCAAAACGGTTTTTTACCGAACGTAATATCCTGAATCCATAATGCCTGTCGCCTTCAAAATTCAATACAGTGTCGACCATATGTTCCAGAATTTTTGGCCCTGCAATATTTCCATCCTTGGTAATATGACCAATCAAAACAACAGGAATATTTGTGGTTTTTGCAAACTTTTGAAACTCTGAGGCAGTCTCCCGGATTTGAGAAATACTTCCCGCTGTTGATTCCAGATAATCGGTATGCAACGTTTGTATACTATCAATTACCAAAATATCAGGCTCCAAATCGCCAATATGCCTGAATATTTCACCTGTATTGGTTTCGTTTAAAATAATGCAGTCTTTATTTCCTATCCCTATTCTGTCGGCACGCATTTTAAGTTGGCGTGCACTCTCTTCTCCGGAAACATAAAGCACTCTCGCCTTTTTAATGTTTAAGGCCATTTGGAGGAGTAGAGTACTCTTTCCGATGCCCGGTTCACCACCTATCAAAATAATTGATCCGGCTACCATGCCACCTCCAAGTACTCTGTTCATTTCCGTCATGCAAGTATCAATTCTGCTCTCTTTCTCAAAGGAAATATCAGAAATAGGCTGGGGAACTACCTTTTTTACGCTTTTTAAATATGGTTTACTTTCTTGCTTGCCGCTACTTACTACTTCTTCTACAAAAGTATTCCATTCGCCACAGGCAGGGCATTTTCCTAACCATTTACTACTTTGGTTGCCACAGTTTTGACAAAAATATGTTGATTTGCTTTTAGCCAACGTTTTATGTTTTTTACTAATGTAAAGATAGAAAACTCCACCATATATGTGCTTTAATTTTGATTATGTTTTAGGGATAAAATGTGTAAATTAACTTAAAAACATTTCTATGATATTGAATAAGTGAATTTTATAAAAACTTTTTTTAATAAAAGTTTAAGATGTGAAAAAAAATAATCTATTTTTGCAATTCATTTAAGTTTATGCAAATGAAACCAATTGTCATTAATTCATTCAAGGCGGTCTGCTAAATTGTATTAATTATCCCATAATTAATAACATACCATCGCAGTAAAACTGCTCACATCAATTTAATATTTAATAAACAGGCTTAGCCGAAATTGCATTTTCAGAAAATTGCTACGGTAAAAGCAAAAAGATTTCTTTAGGAAATTTTTACAATTAATCGACAATGACATATAAAATAAAGATTCATAATATATTAAAGGGCATAAAGGAATCCATAGCCGGAACTGAGCAGGATTTCACAAAAGGAAGTATTAATAAGGCAATATTCCTGCTGGCTATTCCAATGGTACTGGAAATGCTAATGGAGGCGATTTTTGCAGTAGCCGACATATTTTTTGTGGCAAAACTTGGCGCCGATGCCATTGCAACAGTTGGAATTACCGAATCGCTGATAACAATTATCTATGCCATAGGCGTAGGATTGAGTATGGCTACAACAGCAATGGTTTCGCGTCGTATTGGTGAAAAAGATCACAATGGAGCAGCAAGGGCGGCTTTTCAATCGATAATTACGGGATTAGTTATTTCACTTTTTATTTCTGTTTTTGGAATAATTTTCGCCAAAGATCTATTAAAACTGATGGGCGCTTCCGAGAACATTTACAATGAAATGAGTTCTTATACTTCCATAATGCTTGGCGGAAATGCCGTTATCATGTTGCTTTTCATAATAAACGCTGTTTTCCGCAGTGCCGGCGATGCTGCTATATCCATGCGCATTTTAATAATTGCCAATCTGCTGAATATCGTTCTTGATCCTATTCTGATTTTTGGTTTTGGACCAATTCCAGCACTTGGAATAATGGGTGCCGCTATAGCAACAAATATAGGCCGTGGATTAGCAGTTATTTATCAGTTCTACTTACTTTTCAACGGCAACAAAAGGGTAAAGCTTGGAGTTCAAAACATAAGAATTCATTTCGCAACCATTAAGCAGTTATTAAACTTGTCGATGGGTGGAATAGGCCAGTATTTAATAGCAACTTCAAGTTGGATAGGATTGGTAAGAATTATTTCTGTTTTTGGCAGCGAGGCTCTTGCCGGTTATACTATTGGGATTAGGATTATCATCTTCTCACTCCTGCCGGCATGGGGAATTAGTAATGCTGCAGCCACTTTGGTGGGACAAAATCTGGGTGCACATCAGGCTGAGAGAGCAGCCAAATCGGTATGGGCTGTGGCTAAAGTAAATATTGTTTATATGCTTCTTGCAGGAATAGTATTATTTCTTTTTCCAGGCGAATTGGTTTCTCTGTTTACAGAAGATATGAAGGTGATTGAAAGTGGGATTTTAAGTCTGCAAATTATTAGTCTTGGCTTTGTTTTTTATGGACTTGGAATGACGATGGTACAATCACTAAACGGAGCAGGAGATACAATTACTCCTACCTGGATAAACTTCTTTAGTTTTTGGATAATAGAAATCCCATTGGCATATATGTTTGCACTGTATTTTCAATATGGCCAGCAGGGAGTTTATTATGCAATAATCATGGCAGAAACCATTATGACAATTATTGCAGTTTATTTTTTCAACCTTGGAAAGTGGAAATTAAAAAAGGTATGATTATTTTTACAATTCTTATTCAGGAAATCTATTCTAAAAGACAATGCTGATAATAAGTAATAATACTCTTCCGTCATCTGCAATAGAAAAACTAAATTATTATGGTGATTTGATTTTGTTGGAAAAAAACCATGTGGTTTACGATGCAATTTCGAATCACCCTGATATATTTTTATGTCGGATTGATGACTCTTTTATAATTGCTCCCAACACTTCAATTGAGTTAAAAGAAACCTTATCACAAAAGGGATTAAAGTTAATTGAAGGTATAAAACCTCTCGGGAAAAAATATCCTGAAACTGCCATTTACAATGCTGTTGTTACTAAAAACTATCTTATTGGAAACAGTAATTTTATTGATGAGACAATAATTTCCCATAAGGGAAATAGAAGAATTATTAATATAAATCAGGCCTATACCCGGTGTAACCTTCTTCCCTTGCTAGATGAACGATTTATCACTTCCGACCTTGGCATATACAAACAATTATTAAAAAACAATTTGGAAGTTTTGTATGTAAATCCTAAAAAAATAGTTTTGAAAGATTTTGCCAATGGTTTCATAGGCGGTTGTTGTGGAGTTTTCAATAATAAAATCTTCATTGCAGGCAGTTTGAATAATTTCCCTGAGGGAGAAAAAATCATGGATTTCCTTAAAGGCTTGGATATTATTGAACTTTATGATGGTCCTCTTTTGGATGTGGGGAGTATTTTGTTTGTATAGATTACCCTAGTGCTGCCCTTTCAGGGCGCTGGCTTTCTCGGTAGTAATCCCGGGGCGTTGCCCCGGGTAGAAGTAGGCTTGGCCTTCAGCCAAGGGACAGAATGCTTATTCGCCAAGA
>PKTA01000205.1 GCA_002869365.1 Marinilabiliales bacterium
CAAGGTGGTGGTCGTATTGCAGGCGTGCTTGGACTAAGTAACCTAATAATGTTCTACGACTCTAATGATATTCAGTTGTCAACTGAAACCTATGAAGTAACAGCAGAAGATACGGCTAAAAAATACGAATCATGGAATTGGAAAGTTATTACAATCGATGGTAATAATCCTGATGAAATTCGCAGTGCACTTAAAGAAGCAAATGCAGAAGCCGAAAGGCCAACCTTAATAATAGGAAAAACCATAATGGGTAAATCGGCAGTTACTGAGAGTGGTGACAGTTTTGAGAAGCAGGTTTCAACCCACGGCCAGCCATTAAGTGCTGCCGGCGCCTCAATTGACAAAACCATTGAAAACCTTGGTGGAGATGCTAAAAACCCATTTCAGATTTTCTCTGAGGTGAAAGAATATTATGAAAAGCGTAAAGAATATTTAATCTCTGCTGCGGCCAAGAAAAAATCAGAACAGGCTAAATGGGAAGCAGAGAATCCTGCTTTAGCAGCAAAACTCGCTGCTTTTTATTCAAATACAATTCCTGAAATAGATTATTCAAAAATTGAACAAAAATCAGGAATAGAAACGCGTGATGCCTCTTCAGCAGTATTATCTGTGTTTGCAGAAGAAATAGATAATATGATTGTTTCTTCTGCAGACCTTTCAAACTCTGATAAAACTGATGGTTTCTTGAAAAAAACAAAGGCTTTTACTAAAAATGATTTTAGTGGTAAATTTCTTCAGGCAGGAGTTAGTGAGTTAACTATGGCAACTATCATGAATGGAATGGCCTTACATGGTGGTGTAACTGTTGCCTGCGGAACATTCTTCGTTTTCAGCGATTATATGAAACCTGCTATTCGTATGGCCGCACTTCAGGAACTTCCTGTAAAATATATATGGTCGCACGATGCTTTCCGTGTGGGAGAAGATGGCCCTACTCATCAGCCTGTTGAGCAGGAAGCACAAATACGTTTGATGGAGAAACTTCAGAACCATAAACATAAAAACTCATTGTTGGTATTACGTCCTGCAGATGCTGCAGAAACAACTGTTGCCTGGAAAATGGCTATGGAAAATACTGATACTCCTACAGCTTTAATCCTATCCCGCCAAGGTGTAAAAGATTTACCAACGACAGGTTCACGTTTTGAAGAAGCCAGTCTTGCTTGTAAAGGAGCATATATAGTTAAAGATACTGAAGGCACTCCTGATATTATTTTGCTTGCTAGCGGTTCGGAAGTAAGTACTTTGTTTGAAGGCTTAGAATTGCTTGAAAAAGAAGGCATAAAATGTCGTATAGTTTCAGTTCCTTCTGAAGGATTATTCAGAACTCAAAGCGCTGAATATCAAGAATCTGTTTTACCTCGAGGAGTTAAAAAATTTGGTTTAACAGCAGGGCTACCTGTTACATTAGCAGGACTTGTAGGAACTTATGGATACGTGTTTGGACTAAGTTCTTTTGGTTATTCAGCTCCATATAATGTGCTGGACGATAAATTAGGATTTACTGCCAAAAATGTTTATCAGTTTGTAATGGTTTTGGTGAAGTAGTGATTGGTCATTAGTCATTGGTTATTGGACATTGGTTATTAGTCACTGGTCATTTGTGATTGGACATTGGTATATTCTGGTCTAGCTCTCATACAACAGGACTTATTTAATAAATCCCAAAATAAATGGAAGTATTACTACAAATTGAAAAAACCAATTTCGGTTCGACTCCCGAAGGTCAGGCTGTTGAAAAATACACATTGAAAAACAAAGTTGGGATGCAAATTGATGTGATTACTTATGGTGGAATTATTACATCATGGACAGCCCCTGACAAAAATGGCAAATACGAAAATATTGTATTAGGCTTTGATAATCTGAAGCCTTACATTAAAAATCCAAGTTATTTTGGCGCTATTATAGGAAGATATGGAAATAGAATAGCTAATGGAGAATTTGAATTAGACGGTAAATCTTTTCAATTAGAAAAAAATGACGGCACTAATTGCCT
The DNA here is from genome assembly GCA_002869365.1 of Marinilabiliales bacterium. Taxonomy (GTDB): domain Bacteria; phylum Bacteroidota; class Bacteroidia; order Bacteroidales; family F082; genus BM524. The sequence goes on from PKTA01000205.1 coordinate 2,000, forward strand.
CCATGGTGGAAATAAGGGATTTGATAAAGTAGTATGGTTGGCAAAAGAAAAAATAGCCGATAATTCTGCATCTTTAATTCTTAGTTATGTTAGTAAAGATGGAGAAGGCGGGTTTCCGGGAACTTTAACCTCAACAGTTACTTACACCCTTAACAGCGACAACACTCTGGAAGTTGAATATGAGGCTACTACCGACAAAAAGACAATAGTAAATTTCACTCAGCACTCCTACTTTAATTTGTCGGGCGACTTTTCAAGAAATATTCTCGACAATGTTTTAAGCATAGATGCTGATAAAATTATTAGTGTGGATAACATTTTAATTCCTACCGGAAAATTTAAATCAGTTGAAAACACTCCATTTGATTTTAGAACACCAAAAGAAGTTGGAAAAGATATTGAACAAAAAGATGAACAACTTTTATTAGGTAATGGATATGACCATTGCTGGGTTTTAAACAATCAGAATACATTCAGAAAAATTGCATCTTTATTACATCCTGCTTCTGGCAGATATATGGAAGTTTTTAGCGATAAGCCAGGAGTTCAGTTTTATAGTGGTAATTTCCTGGATGACACCCTCAAAATATCTGATGGTGGAACTTATGCTAAGCGCACAGGACTTTGTTTGGAAACACAGCATTATCCTGATTCACCAAACCAAAAATCTTTCCCATCGGTAGTATTAGAATCTGGTGTGAAATATTATTCAAAAACGTCATTTAGATTCTCAATCAAGTAAAGGTAAAGAATTCCGAACTTTCATTCAGATTACTGATAATAGCAGGTATAAAATATCAAGAATCGCATTTTAAATGTTAATATTTGAGATATTGCTCACCTTTTACTCATAAACCAAATGTTTATTTCCTATTTTTATCGCATGAAAAATCTTCTTACTGTATTAATCTTTCTTGCAGCATCTGCAGTTTTCTCTCAAAATGCAGACTCACTGATTTTGAGAAAAATTTTTGAAAATGCCATAAACAGCAAGGATGCATATAATAACCTGGAATACTTATGCAATGAAACTCCGGGCAGGTTAATGGGTAGTGAATCATCAATAAAGGCTTTGAACTATCTTAAATCCTATTTCGAAAAACTGGATGTTGATACGGTGTATCTGCAAGCATATAAAACTGATTCATGGAGGTGTAATTCAAGTTCGGTAATTATAAAATCTCCTGAAGGAGATATTGAATTAAGTGCAGTAGTATTAGGTCCATCGGCAAAAACTTACGGAGACGGAATTACTGCCAATGTAATTGAAGTACAGAGCATTGAAGAATTAAACAAAATGGAAAGGTCGGAAATAAAAGGCAAGGTTGTTTTCTTCAATCGTCCGGTAAAAAATACATTTACAGATACTTTTCAAATGTACAGTGAAGCGGTTGATCAAAGAGCAAGAGGTCCGGAAGCTGCTATGGAAAAGGGTGCTGTGGCTGCTATTGTGAGATCGGTAACCAGTCTTAGTGATGATGTCCCGCACTCCGGTTCAACACATTTTGATAAAGACAGAATACCGGCACTGGCCCTGGGAGTAAAATCGGCCGACAAACTGAGTGAAATGCTCAAAAATGATATTTTTTTAAACCTGAACATTAAAGTTGATGCTGAAATACTTACAAATATTACTACCTATAATTTAATTGCAGAAATCAAAGGACATGAGAAACCCAAAGAAGTGATTCTTGTTGGAGGACATATCGATTCATGGCTTAACACAGCCGGTGCTCATGATGATGGTGCAGGCATTGTTCAAACCGGAGACGTATTGAGAATTTTCAAAGAATTGCAAATTCAAAATAAAAGGACAATACGTTTTGTTGCATTTATGGATGAGGAATACACTCAAAGCGGAGGAAAACATTATGCAGAGTCCATTGACACCTTAGTTGAAAGACCATATTTTGCATTGGAGGCAGATGCAGGAGCCTTCACTCCTACCGGCTTTACTTTTACCTCTACCGAGGCACAATTGGAATTATTTAAAACTTTCAAACCTCTACTGGAGCCATATGGAATAAAGTTTATACAAGCAGGTTGGGGTGGGGTTGATATTTATCCTTTAAAGAAATTTAATATCCCATTAACTGCATTCCGCACTGATACCCATCGTTATTTTGATCTGCATCACTCAGCCAATGATACTTTCGATAAAATAAATTTCAGGGAACTACAAATGGGTACAACATGTATAAGCGGCCTTATTTTCCTTACCGACAAATATGGGGATTGGTAAAAATAGAAAAGCCGGCTTTCAATTAAGAAAACCGGCCTTTTGATCTAGTTACTTTAGTTAATTCAGTAATCGAAGTTTTATTTAGTTTGCACCCTAGTGCGTAGTAATGTGAGTTAAGCCTTTTAGTAAGGCAATATCATTATTAAAATCTGGATGCTACTTCTTTCCAGTTAATTACATTGAAAAAAGCGTTGATATAATCAGGACGACGATTTTGGTAATGCAGATAATATGCATGTTCCCAAACATCAAGTCCTAAAATTGGAGTTCCTTTTACTTCAGCAATATCCATTAAAGGATTATCCTGATTTGGAGTTGAAGTAATTGCTAAACCATTATCTGTTTTAATTAACCAGGCCCAACCTGATCCAAAACGTGTTGCTGCTGCATTTGCAAACTCATCTTTAAATTTCTCAAAAGATCCAAATGCATCATTAATAGCATCTTTTAGTGCTCCTTCTGGCTCTCCGCCACCATCAGGTGACATAACCTTCCAGAATAAACTATGGTTATAGTGTCCACCGCCATTGTTACGAACTGCCGTTGAAGCAGATGAAACATTTGACAAAATTTCTTCTATGCTCTTGCCTTCCAAGGAAGTTCCCTTTATTGCATCATTAAGTTTATTAACATACCCTTGATGATGCTTTGTATGGTGAATTTCCATTGTCCGGGCATCTATATTTGACTCTAGTGCATCGTATGCATAATCGAGTTTTGGTAATGTAAATGACATTTTTTTGTAAATTTTAATTTTCAACAATTAATTTATGCTGCAAATATAATTCTTATTTAGACTTATTATAAATAATAATTCTAAATTATTGTTAAATAATTGCTATAAAATAATTTACGACCTAATAATAAACCCATAAAACCAGGCAACTATTAGTATTTCGTTGAATTATAGATTTGAATTTTCAATTAAACAAAATCTTGTTTTATCGTATTACATGCTATTATTATTGTTTTTCGATATATTTTA
>PKTA01000182.1 GCA_002869365.1 Marinilabiliales bacterium
GAGTATGAGTTTTAGAAATCCCGGAAAGATTAGTGAGTTGGAAAACCAACCTGCATATATGAGAAAAAATGTAGAGTTGAAAGATCCTGATTACTCATCTAAATCAGAGGTTTCAAGGCATACACTCGGTGAAGACAGTAAAAATAATACTGTTATTAAATCGGATAATTCATTTTTGCACGACAATGTCGATTAATTTATAGATTAATAATTTCTTAAACTTAGCCTCCTGTATTTTTTTCATACAGGAGGTTTTTTTGTATTTGAGAAAATATTTATCACTGATGAAATAAATTAGCCTTCTAATTTTTAAGTATATATTAATTTGACCCTATTCAAAACTCTTTTTCGTATTTTAGCAAAAAAAATAATTATGAGTCTAGAAGTATTAATAAATAACGATTTAAAGCAGGCAATGCTTGCAAAAGATAAAGTAAAACTAGCCGCTTTAAGAGCAATTAAAGCTGCATTATTAATGGAAAAAACCGGTGCCGATACCAGTGGAACGGAAATTCCTGAAACTGTTGAAATCAAACTTCTGCAAAAGCAGGTAAAACAGCGTAAGGATGCCGCAGAAATTTATCGTGAAAGCGGTAGGCCGGAACTTGCTGAAGAGGAGGAATTTCAGGCTGCAATCATTGAAAAATATCTGCCTCAGCAAATGAGTAGGGAAGAGGTAGAAGAAATTGTAACAAAAATAATTGCTGATAGCGGTGCTTCCAGTATGAAAGATATGGGAAAAGTTATGGGTGCTGCAAGCAAGCAATTGGCAGGTAAGGCAGATAATAAAACTATTTCTTCAATTGTTAAAGAAAAGCTTTCGTAAAAACCACTTTCTATGTTTAAAAAATTCCCCCATACCTATGTCATAATTTTTTTCCTGATTGTTGTTGCAGCTATTGCTACCTGGATAGTGCCGGGTGGTGAGTACAATAGGGAAACTAAAATTGTTAATAATGTTGAGAGAACTGTTATCGACAAAGAGTCGTTTCATTATATTGACAATCAACCTCAAACCTGGGAAGTTTTTGCTGCTATGTTTGAGGGTTTCGAGCGACAATCAGGGATTATAGTTTTTATATTGATGATCGGGGGTGCCTTCTGGATAGTAAATTCAAGCAAGTCAATTGATATTGGGATATACTCATTTCTTAAGACTACTGAGAAACTTGAAAAGAATAAGTACCTTAAAACCATAGGTGTCAACAATATAATTGTTACTCTTATTATGTTGATGTTCAGTATATTTGGTGCTGTATTCGGGATGAGTGAAGAAACCATTGCTTTTATTGTTATTCTTGTTCCTCTTGCCATTTCCATGGGATACGATTCGATAGTAGGAGTGAGCATGGTATTTGTTGCTGCAGGACTTGGTTTTGCAGGTGCAGTTCTAAATCCCTTTACCATAGGTATAGCACAGGGGATTGCTGATTTACCCTTATTCTCCGGTTTTGGATATCGTTTGTTTTCGTGGTTTGTTATTAACCTGGTTGGAATTACTTGGGTATTGCGATATGCCGCAAAAATTAAAAAACATCCTGAAAAGTCACTTGTTTACAAAGATGATGAATATTGGCGAAATAAATCAGATGTTGATGTTGACGATCAGGAAACTAAAACTCCAAAATCAGCATGGGTGGTATTTGTGCTTTTAAGTATTGTTCTGGGTATGTTTTCCTGGATATATCCTCAAACCACAATGAGCATTGGAAATGCTGAAGAGGTGCTGCCTATGGTTCCGGTTGCCAGTGGATTATTTATAATACTTGGTTTGTTAAGCCTTAGAAAAGGGATGCACTTTTTCATTCTCAATTTACTCCTCTTTACCATTGTATTTCTAATAGTAGGAGTGATGGGATACAGTTGGTATATAATGGAAATTGCCAGTTTGTTTTTTGCTTTGGGAATATTATCAGGTATTGCAGCAAATTATGGGGCAAATCGCATTACAAAGGAATTCATTGAAGGAGCAAAAGATATAATGTCAGCAGCCCTGGTTGTTGGCCTTGCAGGTGGAATTTTAGTTGTATTGGAAAATGGAAAGATAATTGATACTATACTAAATAGTGTTGCCGACTCCATGTCAGGTTTGGGTAAGTTGGGAACAGTAAGCGTTATGTATGTAATACAAAATTTTATAAATGTAATCATTCCATCAGGATCGGCAAAAGCAGCACTTACAATGCCTGTTATGGCACCCTTCTCCGATCTTGTTAATCTAAGTCGTCAGGCAACAGTTATGGCTTTCCAGTTTGGGGATGGGTTTACTAATATGATTACACCAACCTCAGGTGTACTAATTGGCGTTTTGGGTGTTGCCAAAATACCTTATGATAAATGGGTGAAATGGATTACTCCTTTTATAATAGTGCTTATTATTTTGGGGTGGTTGTTGTTAATACCTACAGTTACAATGCAACTTGATGGGTTTTAAGGATAATTAGTAAAAATACCATCTACATTTAAATCTTCCATTTTTATTTTATCATCTTCATTATTAACTGTATAGGCAAATATTTTATATCCCTTAAGATGAATGTTTTCTACTATTTCTTTTGACAAAAATGCAGTATCAGCATTAATGGAATAGGCATTTAATTTCTGTGCAATTACATGAAAATTCTCCGGGACTTCTTCAAACAATACACCAATTTTAATTTCAGGCATTAGTTTGTGAAATTTCAATAAGTCCTTGTGGTTGAATGATGAAACCAAAAAATCATCAGCTTCCCAAACTGAAGAATCAATTTGTTTCTTAATTGTTTCAGCAACAATTTTATATGAATTTTTGCCTTTTATTTCAATATTTACCATCGATTTTCCATTAATTGCATTTAAAGTTTCATCCAGAGTTGGTATTTGTTCTCCATCTCCTGCATCAAACTTTTTAAGTGCATCCAGTGTTAATTCACTTACAATTCCTTTGCCATTTGTAGTTCTGTCTACATCAAAATCATGAATTACAACTGCTTCTCCTGATTTGCATACATGAACATCAAATTCTATCATTTTTGCTTCCAATTCAATGGCTCTTAAAAAGGAAGTTATAGTATTTTCGGGTTTAAACCCGGATGCGCCTCTGTGTGCTATTATAAGCATAATCTGAAATTAATTATAAAAGTAATATAAATTGTTTTCCGGATCGCGGGATCAGAAGATTAATGGATCAGAGGATTAGAAGTTCAAAAGTTTAAAGGTTCAGAGGTTCAGAGGTTCAAATGTTTAAAGGTTCAAAGGATCAGAATTTTCGAAGATCAGAGGATTAATGGATCAGAAGGTCAGAGGATTTAGAAATTTTATCGTCGTAGTTCCTGAATCCTTTCAAATCTTCCAATAATCACAAAACGAAATATCAAAAAAACCAAAACGAACCTGCAACATGCAACTTTCTAATAACTCATAACTCAAAATTCAACACTCATAGCTTTTCATTCTAAACTAATCATTCTAAACTAAAAAAGGGCCATCCAAAACGGACAGCCCTTTTTATATATATATGATTTTGCGATATTACATCATTCCCGGCATTCCACCGCCACCCATAGGAGGCATCATTGGTGCTGATGCATTTTCATCAACATGCTCTGTAAGAACACATTCTGTAGTCAATAGCATTCCTGAAATTGATGCTGCATTTTCAAGAGCTACACGTGTAACTTTTGTTGGGTCGATAACACCTGCTTTAAACAAGTCTTCGTAAACCTCAGTTGCGGCATTAAATCCGAAATTACCTTTTTCTTCTCTAACTCTGTTTACAACCACTGAACCTTCCATACCTGCATTTTCAACTATCATGCGTAATGGTTCTTCAAGTGCTCTTTTAATAATAGCGATACCAGTATCCTGATCTTCATTATCACCTTTTAGTTCCGCTAAATTTTGTGAAGCACGAATAAGAGCTACACCACCACCGGGTATAATTCCTTCTTCAATAGCAGCACGTGTTGCAGCAAGAGCATCGTCGAAACGATCTTTCTTTTCCTTCATTTCAACCTCGCTGGCAGCTCCAACATAAATTACAGCCACACCGCCTGCCAGTTTAGCAAGACGTTCCTGAAGTTTTTCTTTATCATAGTCGGAAGTAGTGATTTCAATTTGACCTTTGATCTGCTTAACGCGAGCTTCAATATTGTCTTTTTCACCTTTGCCACTTACGATAGTTGTATTTTCTTTATCAATGGTAACTTTTTCAGCTTCACCTAACATTTCTAGGCTTGCATCTTCAAGTTTGTAACCTTTTTCTTCTGAAATAACAACACCACCTGTAAGAATTGCGATATCTTCAAGCATTTCTTTTCTACGGTCGCCAAAACCAGGGGCTTTAACAGCAGCAACTTTTAATGATCCGCGTAAGCGGTTTACAACTAATGTTGCAAGTGCTTCTGATTCAACATCTTCTGCAATGATAATAAGAGCACGGCCAGTCTGAGCAGTTTTCTCAAGTATTGGAAGTAAGTCTTTCATTACAGAAACCTTTTTATCATAAATAAGGATATATGGATTCTCGTAAACGGCTTCCATTTTCTCTGTATTGGTAACAAAATATGGTGAAATATAACCACGGTCGAATTGCATACCTTCTACAACATCAACATAAGTTTCAATTCCTTTTGCTTCCTCAATTGTAATAACACCTTCTTGCTTTACTTTGTCCATTGCCTGAGCAATTAAAGCACCGATAGTACGATCGTTATTAGCTGAAATTGATGCTACTTGTTCAATCATTTCATTATTATCGCCAACCTTTTTTGTAATGCCTTTTAGATACGATATTACACTAGTTACAGCTTTGTCGATACCACGTTTTAAATCCATTGGATTTGCTCCGGCAGTTACATTTTTAAGTCCTGTAGTGTAAATTGATTGAGCAAGTATAGTAGCGGTAGTAGTACCGTCACCGGCAAGGTCGTTAGTTTTTGAAGCAACTTCTTTAACCATTTGAGCGCCCATATTCTGAACTTTATCCTCAAGGTCAATTTCTTTTGCAACTGTTACTCCGTCTTTAGTTACCTGAGGAGCACCATATGATTTCTCAATAATTACATTTCTACCTTTAGGGCCCAATGTTACTTTAACAGCATTTGCTAAAGCGTCGACGCCTTTTTTAAGGCCCTCTCTAGCTTCGTGATTAAATAAAATGTCTTTTGCCATTTTTATAAATTTTTAGAATTTTCTTAAATTATTTACTTATTAAATTACAGCCAAAATATCTTCCTGACTCATTATTAGATAGTCACTGCCTTCATAAGTGATTTCTGTTCCTGCATATTTTCCATAAAGAACCAAATCGCCAACTTTAAGACTGACAGGGCTATCTTTTTCAGTTGGCACTGCTACAACAGTTCCCTGTTGTGGTTTTTCTTTTGCAGTGTCAGGAATAATAATTCCGGAAGCAGTCTTTTCTACAGCAGGAGTGTGTAATATAATAACCCTTTCTCCAAGTGGTCTAATATTAATTTTACTCATATCGATAATTGTTATTAGTTATAATTTTCCTTTGGCTAGTCACATTTTATGCCAAATGGGTATATAAAAAAAAATGTCAGACTGTAGTGACAATCTGACATTTTAAATATCTTTTAGTGAAATCTATTCACCATCTTCTTTTGGTGGTGGTGCCTGATAATCGATAGGTGCTGCCTGACTCGACTGCTCTATCTGATCTCTAAGTTCTGTGTCTTGCTGACCAGCCGTATCAACTTGTCGTGGAATTATCATTGCTGCTGATAAACTTAATACCAATAATGCAATGGCAAGAGTCCATGATGCTTTTTCCAAAAAATCGGCAGTTTGTCGAACTCCCATAAATTGTGAGCCACTACCAGTAAAGTTTGCGGCTAATCCGCCTCCTTTTGGATTTTGAACCAAAACTACTAACCCAAGTAATCCACTTGCAAGTAAAATAAGTATGGAAATAAAAATATACATCTCAATTTATTTAATTATTATCTTCTTTTTCAGCCTTTTCAATTAGGGCTGCAAAGTAA
>PKTA01000216.1 GCA_002869365.1 Marinilabiliales bacterium
ATTTTTTCGCCACTGGCAAAGGTTACAACCTTTCCGTTGGTATCAATTTCTACTGCTTCGTCAACCAGAGAGTCAACCCCAATTTTTTCCATCATTCCATCTACGGGCATCAAGTTTTTTTCGCTACTCTCGAGAGTTCCGAAAATGTAAGGAATTCCGCAGGGAACCATAACATCCTTCTGCTTTTTAACTAGGGTAAATTTCTTCTCAGGCCAATGGGTTCTACCTGTAACTGCAGCCACCATACCGGCAGCGCTACCTCCAATAATTAGTACATCTGTGTTTTTCATGCTGAAATCATTGTTTAAATTTAAAATGGTTTTATGATGCTAAAATAATAAAAATAATTATTCGCACAACCCATTGTTAATATTTAACAATATGATAACATATCTAGTCTTTGCTCATATACAGAAACTTAAAGGGCCTTTTTTTGTAGAAGAAGAAATAATTCATTTCCTTTTCTGGGCTTTATTGAATTTTTGCATTTTTCGAAATGAATAAAATTAAAAGCCTTTTAAAACAGTAATTTATATTCTCTATAACTTCCACCAAATGGAGGCCCCTGAAATGGGAAGTTAATGTCGAACAGCAATCCTGCCACCTTACCATTATTTTTTAGTAATTCAGCAGTTTTTGCAACATAATCCTGCCGTTGTAAAGGCTGAAGCGAACTAAAAAATGTTTGTTCAATAATTAAATCATACTTTCCCTCATGCTTAAAGAAATCACCCGTAATTATTTGTGAATCAGGAAAATCAGGGCATCGCGCTTTAAAATATTTACTGCTTAAACTTGCAAAGTCAAGATAAATGACGTTTTTAAAACCCCTATTGAAAATATATTCTACCTCCCAGGCTTTACCGGCACCGGGAATTAATATATCCAGATTTTTATCCTCTAACTGATTAATATATTCCACAATGGGTGTAGAGGCATAGCCAATGTCCCATCCTGTTAGTTGCTGTTTATATCTTTGATTCCAATAAGTGCTTTCTTCGGTATTTATCATTAAAATGATATTTGTTTACAAAGAAAATATTTTAACAATCGATTATTAATACATTGCGTCCCAAGGTGGAAGTAGGGTGGCTTTTTGTTTGAGCACCTTTAATGTTTTTTCATCCAGATATTTCTTGTTGATTACCAGACGGAACATATATTCACTAAACCATGCATCAGTCATAGTTAAATAACCTTTATTGCCTTTGTCGGCTCCCCAAGAGTTTTCAAGTTTCCATTTGTCGATGCTTCCGTCGGGAAGGATATTTACTCCTACCAATGCCATTCCATGCGTTGAAGCACTTTCGAAGGTTTCTATTCTTTGTTTTTTATTCATACCGAAATCAACTCCAAACAAATCGTTATAATTATAATTATTCACATCCAGGGTACCTGTAGTGATGTTGAGTTGTTTTCCCACATCGCATGAAAAATACATTGCCTGATTATTTTTTATTGAGTTTGCTCCAAATTCTTTAATTTTTTCAGATGGCAGGTTGATATATTTCCAGTTTCCGCCTTCAACCAGATTACGGTCGTATTCAACTTCATATAGTTTATAATATTCGTGACGTGGGTCGTCCATTAACATAACATAATCGTTCAGATTTTGTCCGATTAACTCTTTATAAAAACTTTGAGGAGTATATTTTTTTACTTCACTAAGTTTGCCGTCTTTGGTTTTGTATTGCCAGTTAAACTCTGTTGGAGGTTCGCCAAGACTAAGAACTAAAATTCTATAGATATCTTTTAACATTCCAATTTTCTTCTGTTGCTTTTGCTCTTCGCTCATGCGGGAAATTGCAATTTGGCGCATTTCCAATCCTTGTTCTCTGAGTTTGCGTTTTAGTAATTTCGACATCATTGAAGTTTTTTCACTCTGATAAGTGTCGGGCATAGCCGAAGTAGGAACCAGACCATATTTTACAACATTATCGGCGAAAGTTGTCCATTGACCACCATCCCCAATGGGATTTTGAAAAAGCCATTCAACTTTTTTATCGCTCAATGGCAGATTAGCAGTTTCTTTTGCTATTTCAAGAAATAAATTAGCCTTTTCAAACTGATCCCAAAAGAAATTATAGGTTTGTGAAAATTCAAAAGTGCTTAGACCATACTTTTCCTGAACCATTGGTTTTAAGGTGTTGAGTCCTGTGTATAGCCAGCATCTTCCCGATTGTTTCTGGTTGGAAATGCCAGATGTTTTTACTTCGTTTGTGAAGAAATGGTTTACTTTTCCTTCGTTGTTCCTGTTTTCAGCAAGTTTTTTTATGTCGTTATGACTCACTGCGTTAATAAGCGCTCTGTTCTCAGGAGTATTTTTAAAACTTTGTTGTATCTCCCTGAGGGAATTTTTATCAATTTGCTGAGCATTTAAATTAAATATTGTAATTATCGCAAGGGCGATTATAAGATATGTGCGTTTCATTTATTAAAAATTTTTATGATTCATTTATAAAGGGCGAATTTAAATATTTGTTTTCATTTTTAGAGATAATTCTCAACCACCCGACATTTTAAATTTGTATCCCATTTGTGTGAGTAAGGCTTTAATTTTTTCACGAACATCTCCTTGAATTAATATGTCTCCTTCTTTGGCAGTTCCTCCAACTCCGCATTTTGTTTTTAAGGTTTTGCCCAAATCGGCAAGGTCATCGTCCGATCCAATAAAGCCACTTATTAAAGTAACTTTTTTCCCTTTTCTTTGCTTTTTATCGAGAGAAATGCGCAAGTCTTGCTGACCAGGCTCTAATGTTTCAACTACTTCATCATCATTATCCTGATATTCGAAATCAGGATTAGTGGAGAAAACTATACCGCTAAATTTCTGTTTCTTCTTAGTCATGATTTATGGTATTATTATGTTAAGTGATAAGGCCTTTATTTTTATGTCAAGTACTTTACCCAACTTAATGGCCTCACCATCGATATTGCATACTCTGTTTTTTGTTTGCTTTACTATTATATCTTTTACAGGAATAATATTTACATGTGGCGACAGGTGTATCTTTTTCAATAATAATAAGTTAGCAATTAATGGTATTTCAATTAAAACCGGCTTTTTTACTATACATAAATCCAGTTTGCCATCATTGAGTTTGGCATTTGGTGCAATGGCAGTATTATATCCAAACTGATTTGAGTTTGCAAAACTTAAAAAAAGTGCTCTGGTTTTTATCTTAGTGTTTTTGTCGATAATTATGGTGTATTTTTTTGGTTTGTATCTGGGGTATTTTGATGCAACAAGTCTGAAATAAGATAAAAATCCCCGTTGATTACTAGCTGCAAAATGTTTCGCCACCAGGGCATCAAAACCCACACCTGCTATACTTACAAAAGGTTTATCATTAATTGTAGCCGTGTCAATCTTTATATTTTTTTCACTTTTAATTAAGTTCAATGCCTTACTTCTGTTAAAAGGAATGCCAAGATGTCGGGCCAATCCATTACCAGATCCGCCTGGAATAATTCCAATTATACTCGTGCTGTTGATCATTTGAGAGGCTACTTCATTTATGGTACCATCTCCGCCAACGGCCACGATAATATCAGTTTTGTCATCAACGGCATTTTTGCTTAATTCCGCCGCATGACTCTTATATTCGGTGTGTAGAATTTTAATTTCGTATTTATCCTTATCGAAGGTCGACAATATCAAAGGTTCAATATCAGCTTTCTTTCCGCTTCCCGAGATAGGATTTATTATGAATACAACTTTCTTTTTCTTGATCATAAATAATTTTGCCTTATTGAACTGAAAAAATATAAAAAACTAATTGTTGACAAAATTATTAAATAGTAGGTAATATCTTAGCCAAACTGATACTTTTGTTTCCTCAATGGAATAAAATTAATAATTTTTATGTTTAAGCAAATTTCAATTCTACTATTATCGCTACTATTATTCTCACAATATGTTGTGTCTCAAAGTTATCCATCGAAATACTTTAGGTCTCCATTAGGAATTCCATTGTATTTAAGCGGGACCTTTGGAGAATTACGCACTAATCATTTTCATTCGGGTATTGATATAAAAACTCAGGGTACGGAAGGTAAAAATGTTTATGCTATTGCCGACGGATATGTTTCACGCATTAAGGTATCTACTTCAGGTTACGGAAAAGTATTATACATCACTCACCCAAACGGATATGTTTCTGTTTACGGACATCTTAAAATGTTCAATGCAGAAATTCAAAAGTATATAATTGATTTACAGTACGAAAAGGAGAATTTCGAAGTTGAATCTTTTCCCGGCAAGGATAAATTTAAAATTAAAAAGGGAGATGTTATAGCATTTTCAGGTAATACAGGAGGATCGATGGGACCACATCTTCATTTTGAAATCAGAGAGGAAGCCTCGCAATATCCTGTAAATCCATTATTATTTAAAAGCATAAAAATTAAAGATTTTACAAGACCTCAAATTAAAGGTCTGGCAATTTATCCGGCTGATGAAAATGCATCCGTTAACGGAAAGAATGATACTTTATATATTCCTGTGGAGGGATGGGGCGAAAATCACAGGTTAAAGAATAATCAAAAAATTATAGTAAATGGAAATATCTCGTTTGGAATTCGTGCTTACGATAAAATGAACGAGATAAATAATAAAAACGGAATTTATAGTCTGGATTTGAATATCGATACTGTAAAAAGTTTTGGTATAAAAATGACTCGTTTGTCGTTTTCAACAAGCAGATATATAAACACTTTGATGGATTATGGTTTCTTTGTTGAAAATAGCCTGAGATATATCAGAACTACCATCGATACTAACAACAGGCTGTTTATTTATAATGATGTAAAGAATAATGGAATTTACACTTTTGATGATACTCTGAGACATGAGATAGAATTTGTAGTGAAAGATGCTTATGATAATTTTTCAAAACTGAGGTTTGTTATAAAATCAGGAGACTCTTTAGTGGAAAAGAAGCCGAATATTAAAATTGGAAAATCATTTCTGTTTTCTAAAAATAATGAAATCAATACTGCTAATATTAAAGCAGATTTTCCTGCAAATACTTTTTACAGAAGTTTGGATTTTATTTTTGATTCCATAGAGGGTGAAAATACTTACTCACCTGTTTATTTACTCCATAACAACAAGGTTGCGGTGCAAAAACATTTTAAATTATCAATAAAACATGTTATTGTTGATGAAAAATATGCCGATAAATTATATATAGCTTACAGTCCTGATAATGAGGAGTATTTCTATATGGGAAATGATTATTCCAAAGAATACATATCTGCCAGAACACGATTGCTGGGTTATTTTACTATTATGGCTGATACTGTAAGCCCAATTATCAAATCGAAGAACATAACAGACCTGAAAAGTGTTGCAACTCAGAAAACTATTCAAATGATAATTAAGGATAAAGATACAGGTATAAAAAGTTATAATTCCTATTTAAATGGTAAGTGGATTTTGATGGAGTATGATGCTAAGAATAACTTATTAACATATCAAATCGATGATCATCTGAAGAAAGGAAAGAACAACTTCCGCCTGGAGGTTGAAGATTTACTCTCCAATAAAAGTGTTTATGAGGCAGTGTTAATCAGATAGATTAGTTTAAATTTTAAACCATGAAACGCTCATACGGTTAATTCGTGTGTCGCATTCATCTTTAATCAAAGAAAATATTAATTCATCATTTTCGAAACTAAAACTATAATGACCTTCAACAGATGGACAAACTGCATTTGCATCATTGATAAATGTTGCAATTGTTTTCTCAATAATAATGCTTCCCTTTACTTTTGAAGAGGCGTCAACAGAAGGCATTTCCAGAGTAAAAGTATCACCTTTTACGGTTAGCATTGTTCCATCATAATTGCTTACCCAGGTTCCTTTCAATGGATTTTCTTTCACTTGCTTCTTCACTTTTTTAGTAATCACAGTTGTGTCGGTGGAACTGCTCATCATATTCTCAATTGTTTCTGTCAACTTGAATTTTTCTTTGTTAGTATAGAAATATGCGATCAAAACCGAAATTATAGCAATGAAAAGAACTACCAGTACAAACTTTATTAACTGACCATTGCCTCTATTCTTCTTTTTTCTTGTGTTAGTCTTTTTAGCCATCTAATTTTTTTTGCTAAAGTAAGAATTTACAATATTATTTTCCACCATTATTTTTGATTTATCAACATAAGTTTATCCATAATTGGAATTTTAGTTGAGGTTATAATGCTTAAAAATATATCTTTGCCGCATGAATGAAACTATACTAATTCTTGATTTCGGATCCCAATATACTCAGCTTATTGCGCGCAGAGTTAGGGAGTTAAATGTTTATTGTGAAATACATCCTTTTAATAAAATCCCTGAGGATTTAAGTCAGGTTAAAGGGGTAATACTTTCGGGAAGTCCGTTTTCGGTAAGAGATGAGAAATCACCTATTCCCGACTTAACAAATATCAGAAAGAAATTTCCATTGCTTGGAGTATGTTACGGTGCGCAATTTTTGGCACAAAGTAATGGGGGAGAGGTATTACCATCAAAAATACGTGAGTATGGCAGGGCAAATTTAGGTTTTATCGATTATGATAGTCTGCTTATGAAAGGTATGTCGCACAATAGCCAGGTGTGGATGTCGCATGGTGATACAATTTTAAATTTGCCTGAAGATTTTAATATAATTACAAGTACTGAATCGGTAAAAGTAGCAGGTTTTAAGGTTGATAATGAGGAAACATATGGAATACAGTTTCATCCTGAGGTTTATCATACCAGTGAAGGAAGTATGTTATTAAACAATTTCGTTGTAAATATTTGTAGATGCAGTCAAAACTGGACTCCTGACTCGTTTGTAGAAACTACAGTTGCTTCTCTTAAAGAAAAACTTGGTAATGATAAGGTTGTTTTAGGACTTTCCGGAGGCGTTGATTCTTCTGTAGCAGCCATCCTACTTCATAAAGCCATTGGTAAAAATCTATATTGCATTTTCGTCGATAATGGATTATTGAGAAAAAATGAGTTTGAAGATGTTTTACATTCATATAAGGATTTGGGTCTAAATGTTAAAGGTGTTGATGCCTCTGACAGATTTTTAAACGGACTTAAAGGCGTTGAAGAACCCGAAGCAAAAAGAAAAGTTATAGGAAATACATTCATAGAGGTTTTTGATCATGAAGCTCACCTAATTCAAGATGTAAAATGGTTGGCTCAGGGAACTATTTATCCCGATGTTATTGAATCTATCTCCGTTAAAGGGCCTTCTGCAACCATAAAATCGCATCATAATGTGGGCGGTTTACCCGACTTTATGAAACTAAAAGTTGTGGAACCTTTAAATACACTTTTTAAAGATGAAGTAAGGCTCATAGGCAGAACAATGGAAATGCCTTCGTTTATACTTGACAGACATCCTTTTCCGGGACCGGGTTTAGGAATTAGAATTCTTGGTGAGGTTACCAGAGAAAGAGTAAAAATTTTACAGGAAGTAGATCATATTTTTATACAAGGCTTACGCGATGACAATTTGTATAATGAGGTATGGCAATCTTTGGCAGTTTTATTGCCAGTAAATTCAGTAGGTGTTATGGGCGATGAAAGAACTTATGAAAATGTTGTTGCTTTGAGAGCAGTTGGTTCAACAGACGGTATGACCGCCGACTGGTCGCATCTGCCTTATGAATTTCTTGCCAAAGTTTCCAATAGAATAATTAATCAGGTGAAAGGTGTAAACAGAGTTGTTTACGATATTAGTTCCAAGCCACCTTCAACCATCGAATGGGAATAGATAAACTTGTTGATTACTTTTTTTATCTTTTTTAAAAATTCAAATTCACATTTTTTATGATAGAATGTGAACTGCTTTTTACTTTTCGACAACAAATTTATTGGCTACTCGTTATTTTACCGTTTTATATTATATTTGGAAAAAATTGCCAAAAATATTTTAGATTGTGAAGAAGACTTTATTAAGTTTTTATTTAGTATTGATAGTCAGTATCATAGTAGCCCAAACTGTGACTGTAATTCCTACCCACAGAGTAGAGCAAAGAAATGGAAAACAATATTATGTTCATGTTGTACAAAAAGGACAAACTGTTTACTCCATCGCAAAGGCTTATAATGTTGGCATTGATGAGATTTATTACGAAAACCCCTCATCAAAAAATGGAATTAATGTAAATCAGGAATTACTTATTCCCACACAAAATAAAGAAACAGAGATAAGACAGGAAATTGAGGATACCGATTTTGAATTTTTCTATCATGTTTGTGCCCAGGGGGAGACATTTGCCGATGTGGCTGGAATTTATCTTCTTAAGGAAGAGAATGTTAGAAGAGCAAACGCTGATTCAAGAGAACCATTTAGAGAAGGGCAATACTTGAAAATTCCGGTTGAAGTACCGGAGAGTGTTATAAAAGCAGAATTCCCTCCGGAAGCGGTAGCAGCCAGAAATCAAGCCACAAAAGATTTTACTAAAAAACGAGCAAATACAGTAAGTTTTAATCCAAATATTGCTGTTATTCCCGACTACCGCCATGTGGTTATTCCGGGGGAAACAACAAAAAGTATTGCCGATAAATATAAGGTTGATATAATAACATTAAAAGCTGTTAATCCAGGGTTAGGCGACAGGGTTGAAAAGGGAGAAAGGTTGAGAATCCCGGCCACCGGAGTTGTTACCACAACTTCAACTGTTGTTCCTGTAGGGGTTAATGCTGCACAATCAGAAAGTGTTAAAGGAGGTGATCAACCTATACAAGAGCCCGGAGCAGATAGAACAAAAAAAGAGGGGAAAGAAAATAAGTCCGGTGAGGAAGATTTTAGAATTCATGTGGTTCAGAAGAAAGAAAACCTTTACCGAATTAGTCGAAATTATGGAGTGACTATACAGGATCTGTATGACGCAAATCCGGGTTTGACAGAAAATATTAACATAGGACAGAAAATAAGGGTTCCAAAAAAAAAAATAACTGAGGGATACATTATTTACAGAGTAAAATCCAAGACGAAAATCCGAAAAATTGCTAAACTTTATAATATTCCCGAATCAGCAATACTAAAAATCAATAGAGGAATTGAAAAGCGTGTTTACAGAGGACAGGCAGTGAAAATTCCTGTGGGAAGAAATGCAATTATTGTTGATGAAATACCGGAAAAAACTCCACCAAAAGAGGAGGTAAAAGAAAAGGAAGTTATTGCTGACAAAGATTTTGGTCCTTGTAATAAAACTTATTTTAGGTATAATAAACCCATAAAGATTGCCCTTATGGTGCCTCTGTTTTTGGAAGAAATTTCCGATAGTACTCAGGTGGAAAAAGTTTTAAGAGGAGATGCTTCAGGATTTCAGCCATTTTCTTTTATAAGTTTTGTGGAGGGTGCTCAGTTAGCAGTTGATTCACTGAGAAAAACTGGTGTGAATGTGGATTTGCAAATTTATGATGTTGATAAAAGCCTGAAGAAAACCACAAAAGTTTTACAAAATCCTGAACTTAAAAATGTTGACATAATAATTGGGCCTTTTTATAGTGAGAGTTTTAATCAGGTTGCACTATTTGCTGGTAACTTTGGAATACCAATAGTAAATCCATTGACATATAGGCAAAGCGTATTAAAAAATTACAAAACCGTAATAAAAGTAAAACCTGAAGAATCAACTCAGTTAGGGCTTATAAGAAATTTAATTGCTCAAAAATATATCAACTCAAAGTTGTTTCTCATAACTCAAAACTCTTATCGTGATGCTGATAAGGTTCTTCAAATGGAAAATGAACTTAAGCAAATGGACTTGCCAGAAATATCCTATAGCAATATGGAACTTTATAATTATGCGGTTTTAGTTGCCATGAGAGATGAGGATTGGGTTGAAGGTAACTGGATGCCAAACTATTCAATGGAAGGTAAAATGCTGACCCCTTCTGCTTTAAACGAAAATATAAACGATACAACTTACTTTGATAATTCAGTGGTAAGAATAAACTATATGTCTGATGGTTTTGATAGATTTATCAATAACGCATCGGCATTACGCCCAAATACAGTTGTTATTTATGGACGTGATAAGGCATTTGTCATGGATGTGATGAACAAACTTAATGAATTCCGCGACTCATTGAATATTAATGTAATAGGGCTTCCCCTATGGGAAAAATTCGATAACCTGGATATGGTTCAATTAAATAATTTAAAAACTATTACACCTCAATCGGAATATATCGATTACAATAATGAACAAGTTCAGGATTTTATTTATGAATACAGAACAAAATACTTTACCGATCCTGATGAATATGGATTTATTGCCTACGATATAACAATGTATTTTGCCAATGCCAGTTTCTATTATGGTAGATCTTTTGAGCAATGCTTAAGGTATTTCCAAATTCCCGGACTAACAACCAATATGAAATTTGAAAGAGCATATTTGGGTAATAGTAGTGTTGTTAATACCTCATGGAACCTGATTCAATATTATAATTTGAAAATGCATAAACTCAATCTGGAGGAGTACTTTTATGAGAATGAAAATGCCAACTATTAATAATTCCTTACTTAGAAATACAAGCCTGATTATCATTGTGTTATTTGTTATTGCTTGCGGAAGTAATGCTAAAAAGGTTTATTGGGATTCGGGTAAATTACAATCGGAAGTACATTATGAGGAAGGCGAAATGCATGGCCCGGCAATTTGGTATTATGAAAACGGAAACATACAACAGGAGTTAAACTATATTAATGGTATTATCGACGGTGAAATGAAACGGTATTACAGTAACGGAAACCTTGAATCGGTAAGTTATTATAAAAACGGTTTATTAGATGGTCAGGCTTTAACTTATAATAGGGAAGGTGTTTTAGTTGGAGAAGAAAATTTCAGCAATGACACTTTAAATGGTGCTGTAAATAAGTATTATCCCGATGGCAAACCTCAAATGACCGGATCTTATAAAAATGGTAAATTTCAGGGAGCCTGGATATATTATGATGTATATGGAAATGTTGTTGGATCGGCCAATTATAATGAAGGAACGGGCACATTAAAAGCCTGGTGGCAAAACGGAAATATAAAGAGGGAAGTTAACTATAAGAATAATCTAAAAAACGGAGCCGAAAAATCATTCGACTCCGAAGGAAAACTTATTGAGGTTTTGTATTTTGAGGATGGTGTTAAGTTAGTTGATAAAAATCAATAATTAATTTAACTTGAAATTAATAGGTAAAGCATATTCAACCTTTACTTTTTCACCTCTTTGTTCTCCCGGTTTCCATTTTGGCATATTTTTAATAACCCTCATTGCTTCTTTGTCAAGTTCCTCTGAAACACCTCTAAGTTTTTTAACATCTGAAATACTTCCGTCTTTATTAACAACAAAACTTATAAATACTCTACCTTGTATTCCCTCTTTTTTGGCTGATTCAGGATATTTTATGTTTTCTCCAAGATATTTATACAATTCACTAGTTCCTCCTGGAAATTCAGGCATGGTTTCTACAACTTTATAAACCTGGTCAGAAGTTGCTACTTCTTTTTCTTGGTTCATTTCAGCATTTTCAGATTGCTCTGTTTTAGTTTGTTCAGTATTAGTCATTTCCTCAGTTAGTGCTTCATCCTTTTGAGGGCTACTGCATGCTAATATTGTTATGCCAAAGGCTATGGGAAGTAAAATTGCACCCAAAACTAATTTAATTTTTGAATTTTTACGTGTCATCATGTTTATACGTTTTTTTAATAATGAATAACTAAAATTATGTGTAATTGAATTTATTGTTAGCAGACTGCTGTTTTGCAATAAAAGCAATTTGTATTGTTCAAAATCGGTATTATCCATCAATACACCTCTGTCGGCAAGGAATTCATGGTTTTCTCTGATAGATCTTTTTAACAAATAACTTAAAGGGTTCACCCATTGTATGATAATGAGTAGTTCTGCAAATAAAATATCCAGACTGTGTTTTTGGATAGCATGAACTTTTTCATGGCTGATTATACCCTCCGAAATACTTGAGTTTTTGTAAATGGACTCACTTATAAAAATGTAATTAAAAAAGGAAAATGCAGGCATATTGTCCTCTAATAATACAAATTTAAATCCCTGATTATTAATCACTTTATTGGTATAAACTAATTTGAGAATTC
The DNA here is from genome assembly GCA_002869365.1 of Marinilabiliales bacterium. GTDB lineage: Bacteria > Bacteroidota > Bacteroidia > Bacteroidales > F082 > BM524. The sequence continues at coordinate 12,112 of PKTA01000216.1, forward strand.
CAAAAAGTCTATAAACAAGACTTAAAAATATGATAGAACTTATTGCCAGATAAGTAATTAGTAGTATACTTTCGGGGGATGAAATAAAACTATTGTTGGAAATTTTATTAGAAGTTATATTCAATTCTTCTAAGAGTATAGTAAATGACATACTATTATTGATAATGCCATTTGAGTTATTAATTAAAGGAATATTAACCAGCGGAATTAAAGGACCTAATAATCCTATAACTAAAATTGCCAGAAGGAAAATCCTGTTGAATACAAGACTATTCTGGGCCCGGAAAAATAGCATATATACCATATAAAGTATGGCAACACTAAAAATCGATTTTGTTAGATATATTAAAAGTTCCATTTCGCCTAATTTTTATTTTTTCTTTCTTCTATTTGCTTTTCTATGAGACGCTGAATTTCTTCCAATTCTTTCAAACTTAAATCCTCTTCCTTAGCAAAAAATGAAGCAAGAGATTTATAGGAGTTGCCGAAATAGTTTTTTATAAAACCACCAAACTGTTTTTTTCTATAGGTTTCTTTTTCTATTAATTGAAAATATTGATGTGACTTCCCCATAGATTTATGCCCTATTACACCCTTTCTTTCCAAAATTCTGACAATAGTCGATACTGTATTATAAGCAGGGTGGGGTAGAGGTAGTTCTTTAATAATATCTCTAACATATGCTTTCTCCAGTTTCCAAAGCACTTGCATTATCTCTTCTTCCGCTTTTGTTAATCTATTCATCGCATCCTATTTTTATAAACTATAATATTAGTTGACTATATTACAGATAATGAAATAAATACATACATCGTGCCAAACAACTAAATGTTTAGTTGAATTTTCATATTTTCTTTAAATTTTTTAGAATAGCCATTTTTATTATATTATTTATATCCTTTTACATGAATAATTTCAACTCTTATTTAGACATGGTATAAAATATGTATTTTTGCTTCCTCAAACGTTTTAGTATTACAATTTACAATACATTTGCGTCATCAAATTTCATCACTGTTAATACATTAACAGTGATATTAAATAACAAAAAATAATTGTTTAACAGATAAATATAAATATCATGGATTTAAACAACATAATGAACGAACTGGTAAAGAAGCATCCAGGCGAATTAGAATACCATCAGGCTGTACGCGAAGTGCTTGAGTCGATTGAGGAAGTAGTAAATGAAAACCCTCAATTCGAGTCAGCTGGTATAATTGAAAGGCTTATTGAGCCTGATAGAGTTTTATCTTTCAAAGTGCCATGGATGGATGATGAAGGAAAAGTTCATGTAAATCTTGGATACAGGGTTCAGTTCAATAATGCTATTGGACCATACAAGGGAGGTTTGCGTTTTCACCCTAGTGTAAACTTATCTATTTTAAAATTTTTAGGTTTTGAGCAGATATTTAAAAATGCTCTAACTACATTGCCAATGGGTGGTGGAAAAGGTGGATCTGATTTCAACCCAAAAGGTAAATCTGATAATGAAATAATGCGTTTCTGCCAGGCTTTTATGCTTGAATTGTACAAAATTATTGGCCCTGAAACTGATGTTCCTGCAGGAGATATCGGAGTTGGTGGAAAAGAAATTGGCTTCCTTTATGGAATGTATAAGAAGCTTCAAAGAGAGCATACCGGTGTTTTAACAGGCAAAGGTCTTGGTTGGGGAGGAAGTCTAATTCGTCCTGAAGCTACTGGTTTTGGTACCGTATATTTCGCTAAGGAAATGCTTGCAACCAAAAATGAAACTTTTGAAGGTAAAACAGTTGCATTATCAGGATTTGGTAATGTTGCATGGGGTGCTGCTTTAAAAATTGAAGAGTTTGGTGGAAAAGTTGTAACTCTTTCCGGTCCTGATGGTTATATTTATGATCCAGCAGGAATCACAGGAGAAAAAATAGAGTATATGCTGGAACTCCGCGCCACAAATATGGATGTTGTTGCTCCTTATGCTGAAGAATTTCCTGAAGCTACTTTCTATGAAGGAAAACGCCCATGGGAAGTTAAGGTTGATGTTGCTCTTCCTTGTGCTACTCAAAATGAAATTAATGAGCAGGATGCTATAACTCTTGTGGAAAACGGATGTATATGTGTTGCTGAAGCTGCAAATATGCCATCCACTCCTGAGGCTATGCACGTTTTCCTAAATAGCAAAATTTTATTCGGACCTGCAAAAGCCGTTAATGCCGGTGGTGTTGCAACATCCGGTTTGGAAATGACACAAAATGCTATGAAACTTGCATGGACAAGAGAAGAAGTTGATGCTAAATTACATCAGATTATGGTGGATATTCATGAAGCTTGTGTGAAATATGGTACTCAAAAAGATGGTTATGTTGACTACGTAAGAGGTGCTAATATTGCAGGATTTATGAAAGTTGCAAATGCTATGTTAGATAATGGAGTTATTTAATATCCAATTATATACAATAAAAAAAGGCAGTCTAATCGGCTGCCTTTTTTTGTTGGTCATTAGTCAATAGTTATTGAAGATTGCAGACTGAAGCCTGAAAAGAATCAACAATACACTACCTTTAGCCATTAGCCTTTTTCCTCAGCAAAACAACATTCTCAACATGATGTGTTTGCGGAAACATATCCACAGGCTGTATTTTTTTAACATCATAATGTTCTGCCAACAGAGCCACATCTCTTGCCTGTGTTGATGGATTACAACTCACATAAACTATCTTTTCGGGAGCAGCATTGATAATTTGTTTTATCACCTTATCATGCATGCCTGCGCGTGGTGGATCAACAATAATAATATCCGGCTTACCATTCTCTTCAATGAATTCATCATTTAAAACTCTGGCCATATCGCCCGAATAGAACTTAGTATTTTCAATATTATTCAGATGCATATTTTCTGTAGCATCCTCTACGGCACTTTCAATATATTCAATTCCAATTACTTTTTTAACGGAATCAGCTACAAAAGCAGCAATTGTTCCGGCACCGGTATATAAGTCATACACAAGTTCATCGCCTTTAAATTCAGCAAATTCGAATGCCTTTTTATATAGTTGATATGCTTGTTTAGGATTGGTTTGATAAAATGATAAAGGGCCTACTTTAAAATCAAAATCCTTTTCTCCCTTAGGGGAAGGCATTTTCTCCATAATAAATGGATTTCCTTTGAATAACCTTACCTCCAGGTCGCTGATACTGTCATTTTTCTTTTCGTTAATAACATACATCAATGAAGTGATTTCCGGAAACTTATCTGCTAAATGCTGCATCAAACCTTTGATGTCCATATCGTCGTAACGGAAGACTACAATTACCATCAAATCGCCCGATTCGGAAGTGCGTATAATAAGATTTCTCAACAAACCTTCCCATCTCTTTACATTATAAAAGGTAAGATCGTTTTCAAGAGCATATTTTTTTATCTCCAGCCTTATTACATTGGATGGATCTTTCTGCAAATAGCAATGCTCTATATCTAAAATCTTATCAAACATGCCCGGTAAGTGAAATCCGAGTCCGTTGGTATCAGCCGGACCGCCTTCTTCTTTTGAGGGATCGTAATCTGTAAGCCATCTCCTGTCGGAGAATGTAAATTCGAGTTTATTACGATAATAATACTGTTCGCTACTTCCAATTATGGGTAAAAATTCTTCGTATTCAACTTTTGCTATTCTTTCAAAAGCATCTTTAACCTGTTTCTGCTTAAATTTCAATTGGGTTTCATATGCCATATGCTGCCATTTACAGCCACCACATAAGCCAAAATGAGAACATTCAGGCTCAACCCTTAAATCAGATTTTTTATGAAACTTTGTAATCCTTGCTTCAAACAAATTACGCTTCTTTTTATATGCTTGTGCATCAACTAGATCTCCGGGTGCACCAAATGGAATAAAAACCACTCTTTGTTCTGTTTTCGCAATAGCCTTTCCATCCGATCCTGCATCAATTATTTCTAAGTTTTCAAGTAGGGGTAAAGGTGCTTTTTTTCTTCTTGCCATTATAAATTTTTTAGGCGGCAAAGATAGCAAGAATAATTAGGGGAATAAGGAATGATTTAATGATAATAATTAATTCTAAAATGCCCAATGATGTGACCTATACATATTGATAATCAAGGTTTTGAGTTGTGAGTTATGAATTATGAGTCTTTCTGCATAATTTCTTTTCAATCGCCACAAAGTCACCAAGTCGCGAAGTAGCACAAAGGGATTAGTCTTAGTTAATGTTTTATCCTTCACAAAAGACTTAACTGCCGAGAATCAGATTTCAAATATTATTATTCTTTAATCAGCCTCATCAGTAAGACGTAGGAATGCCCGCGACACAAAAAGCTGAAGCCTAAAATCATTTCCTTATAAAAACCCAAAATCTACGTAAATCCATATAAACCGCGTCATCCCTGCCTGCGGCCGACAGGCGCGTTCCTATCAACCTAAAACTATTTTTTATCCTCTGCAATTCCATATCTTCGCGCCATGGATTGGAATAAACTAATTAGCGCCAAACGACTTGGCTCTAAAAATCGTAAAAATATAAGTCCTGAAATGGTAAGGACTGAATTTCAACGTGATTACGACAGGCTTATATTTTCTTCAGCCTTTAGGCGATTGCAAAATAAGACTCAGGTTTTCCCCTTACCGGGAAGCGTTTTTGTGCATAACCGACTTACTCACAGCCTCGAAGTTGCCAGCATTGGAAAATCTATGGGAAATATGCTATCCATCAGATTGAAAGATGAAAAAAATATTGATAATCCCGCTCTTTATGAATTGGGAACAATAGTTTCTGCAGCCTGCTTAGCACACGATTTGGGAAATCCTCCCTTCGGACATTCGGGAGAACTTTCCATTTCAAAATATTTTAGTGAAGGTGAAGGAAGAAAATTTCAGGATAAGGTAAGTGCGCAGGAATGGTCCGATCTGCTTCATTTTGAAGGTAATGCCAATGCTTTCCGCCTGCTCACCCATAAGTTTAATGGTAAACGCTCAGGTGGATTTGCTATAACATATTCCACTTTGGCCGCACTAATAAAATATCCTTTTCCTTCGACGGCATTTCCTGAAAAGAAGAAATATGGATTTTTTAGTTCCGATATGGAGTCATATAAAATAATTGCTTCAGAACTGGGATTAACAGAGTTAAACTCCGATAAATTTGTCTTTGCACGCCATCCACTGGTATTTCTTGTGGAAGCCGCCGATGATATTGCATATCAGTTGATGGACTTGGAAGATGCCATGAAATTAAGAATACTAAGTGCTGAAGAAACAGAGGCTTTATTTATAAATTTCTTTGATACAAAAAAGGATGCTTCTTTCTTTGAAATGCTCGAGAGTGTTTACAAAGAGATTAGTGATAATAATGAAAGAATTGCCTTTTTACGTGCCAATGTGATAGGGAAATTAGTTAGAGAAAGCATAGATGTTTTTATGAAATATCACGATGAAATACTTAACGGAAATTTTCAGGCATCACTTATTAAAAATCTCCCTGAACTTTCAGCGGATGCGATAAAAAAAGTATCTAAAATTTCTGTCGAAAAAATATACCAAAATCCTGAAGTAATTACAATAGAATTAAGTGGTTATAATATTCTTGGCTCTTTGATGACAGAATTTATTAATGCTGTTTTCAGCCCTTCTACCGACTATTCCAAAAAAGTTTTATCGCTTATGCCTGAGCAATATAAATGTCAAAATGATAATGCATATAATAAAATACAGTCGGTGCTTGACTTTATTTCCGGAATGACTGATTTATATGCTCAAAAACTGTTTAGAGATATTAATGGAATTTCATCCTACTAAATTTGAGTAATTTCGTCATGAATAGTATGAGTTTATAGATTATAAAAATTCTAAAAATCTTAAAAATTGCTCATATGAAAGATTATAAATTAAATTTGCCTCAAATTTTAGAAAGGAAAAATAACAAATAGAAGAAAATCAATTGATTAGAAAAAACTCAATATTCGTAGTGCTGATGATTTTATTGCTTGTCGTATCTTGCAATAATAATTCCAGTTCATCGCGTGCGAAAAATAATCCGTCAGAATCTTCAATAAATACAGATACAATAAAAGCAACTGTTTCTAAAAAGGCAATTAAGATTAAAAACCCGAAGGTTATAAATTCTGAAGCAGCATACAATTCAAAATATAAACTAAGAAAATACTCCAACGTAAAGTCATTTTATAAACGAATAGCAAGACCTGCCATACAATTATGTCTTGATAATAATGTGCCTCCTGCTGCCATACTTGCCATAGCAGGTTTAGAGTCAGGATGGAATCAGGGGTATATAGGAAGAATTACAGGAAATATTTTGAGTTTGGGAAACAGGAGAGGAGATAAGGAGTTACCTGCATTGCTTCTGCCAAAAGTAAAGTCCACAGGAGAAATACTTATCGATTCGTTAGAAATTATTAAATATACTCCCGAGCAAATAGAATGGGAAAATCGACCTCCAAGTTTGAAGAAGGATTACCGACCTGCACCCTGGGGAGGAACAAAGTATAAATTGGCATACTTTAAATATCATCCCGAGGAAAAGGCAAAAGCACAAATCAAAAATATCAACGATTTTGTAACAATTTTTATATCCAGAAATAGCCGCATCTCTGTATACAGAAAAGCACGTCATATGATGGATAGCCTCGTAGAACAAAAAGGAAAAGAAGTACTCTTAAAAGAGGAAACAGCAATATTGTTTATTAATCAGATAGGTGGTAAACCTAATTCTTTTAATTTTAGAAAAACCTGGCCAAAAAAGGTAACGTATATAATTAAAAATGCAGGCCTGGCTGAGTTAACAAAGCAAATGAATAAAACAGATAAAGAATTTGACGAATTATGGTAAGAATATTTAATGCTCCAGTTGTTTTTAAGATATTTACTCTTGTACTCATTCTGGGTATTGGTGTAACAGAGTCTTCCTGCCAGAGTCAGAATAAGGCTAAGGATTATTGTCAACTTTTGTCGAAATACTCTCTAAACACTAATGGTAAAGCAATAATTATTGAAAAAGGCAGTAGAAAACTGAGCGTTCTTGAAAATGGAAAAGTAATCACAACATTTGAAGTTACCATAGGGGAAGAGGCAGGAAATAAAGCTAAAAGCGGCGATAACCGAACTCCGGAAGGTGTGTTTTTAGTACAAAAAATACATGATGCTTCAAATTGGGTTTATTATCCTGATGACGATACTACCAAAGGCATTGAAAATGCTTATGGTCCATGGTTTATACGTTTAAAAGTTCCCCGATTTAAGGGTATAGGAATTCATGGGTATTACCATGATGATCATATTGGAAGCAGGGCAAGTGAAGGCTGTGTACGTCTTAATAATGAGGAACTACAAGAGTTAGTTGATTTTGTGGAAGTAGGTATGCCTGTAATGATAATACCGGGTAAAGAGGATATTAAAGTTAACAGAAGAGAACTCAACAAATAAAGATATAGTCCTGAAACTATTGTTTTTGTGGTTTTGTCAGCATTCAATCCTTGACGGGATTTCAATGAATAGTCGTTAAAACATCGAGGTTTAATTGTATCCTGATTTTCTAAATTTAAAATTTCGATTAATCATAATCAACATTACATTAGGCTCCGTTAGGAGCCATATATGGGTAGAAAGATTGATTTAATCAAAAATCTAGTCCCGAACGGGACGGAACATAATATAACAATTGAATTTTCTACCCATATTCCATCCCTAGCGGGATTTTTTTGTTATTGTAATAAAAATATTGAGGTTGTATTTTTAACGGATATTCTATTTTTAGAATTTAAATGAACAGTGAACTAAATTTATTTCAGGCTCCGTTAGGAGCCAAATATGAGTAGCAAAATCTAAGCGAAAATATACCACGGCTTGATGTTTAATCAGTTTAAAATTCCTACTTTTGATGTTTAAAAATTATTATTTATGAATTTTACAAATCCTGAAATTTTATATGCACTACCGGCTGTTTTAATACCGCTGATAATACATCTGTTTAATTTCAGGAGATACAAAAAGCAATACTTCAGTAATGTTGCCCTGCTTAAGGAAATAAGCATTGAAACCAAAAAGCAAAACAGAATTAAACATCTGATAGTAATGCTTTTACGTATGCTGGCAGTGACGGCATTGATATTTGCTTTTGCAGGACCGCAGTTCGGGAAAAATGCCGATACCAACATAAATTCTAAGATAGTCACGGGAATTTATATCGACAATTCCTTTAGTATGGAATCGGGAGATTATAATGGAAGAGTATTCGACAAGGCCATTTCTATTGCTCGAAAAATGGTAAAAGAATCACCAAAGGAGATGGTTTTCGTTCTGCAAAATAATAATAATGGTTTATTGAAAATTCTGAATAAGGATGAGGCTCTTAGTTTTATCGATAATACAAAAATAAATTCCAATCCCGGAAATATTAATCTTGCTATGGAGCAATTCATCAGATTTGCTGCACAAAAGAAGGATTTTTTACTAAAAACGTATATATTCTCTGATTTTCAGAAAACAGCCTTTGTTCCTTCTGCCATACCTTCCGATACTTTAATAGACTGGAATTTTATAGAACTTTTCAACCAGGAAACTGCTAATGTTTTTATCGACTCATGTTATCTTAGTAATCCCGTTTTGCTTCCCGACAGGATTGAAAAACTTTATGTTAAAGTAAAAAATGCATCTGAAAACCGAATAGAAAACCTGGGATTAAAACTAATTATCGAAGGTGAAACAAAATCCATTGCCAGTATCGATATTGATGAAAATTCTGAAACCACAGCAGTAATGCAATTCAATACCGGCAAAAAATCATGGAAGAAGGCTTATGTGGAAATTGAAGATTATCCGGTAACTTTCGACGATAATTTAATGTTTAGTTTTGAAGTTTCCGACAAAATAAAAGTTTTGGCAATTAGTGAGGATGATAAAGAAGATGTTCTATTGGCATTTTATTCCTCGGACTCAATATTTGATTTTAAGCAAACAAACTATAAATCAATAAATTATCAAAATTTAAATAAGAACGACTTAATAATTATTAATGGTGTTTCTGAAATATCAAGCGGGCTGATTTCTAATATTGAAAAATATGTTGAAGAAGGTGGTAATCTGATGCTTATTCCACCAGCTGATAATAATATTTCAAATTTTAACCAACTGCTTTCCGATTTTAAAATGGGGCAGATTTATGGGCCTTTGGATAGTGAGACAAGAGTTAAAGGCGTTAAACTGGATAACAGTATTTTTGGCGATGCTATAGAAGAAGTGCCAAACAATGCTGATTTGCCGGTTATTTTCAAACAATTCCAGTATTCAGCAGGCTTTAAGTCGAATACCGAAACCTTACTTAGCCTGCTTAATGGCGATCCTTTGCTGATTAAAAAAGAATCAGGTAGCGGAATCTCATATCTATTAAATATTTCCCTAGACGAAAGTTTTAGTAATTTTTCACGGCATCAGTTGTTTGTTCCTATGATGTATGGTTCTGCTATCGCAGGAAAAAGCAATATTAAACTTTATAATACAATAGGAAAATCGAGCAGGGTGGAAATAAAATTAAATGATAATGCCGTAGGTTTGAACCCCGATAATGTTTATAGCATTGAATCGCTTAAAAACGATTTCAATTTTATTCCTTCACAAAATATTATATCCAATAAATTAATTTTAAACTTCGATGAACTACCCTACGAATCAGGTTTTTACGAATTGTTAATAAATTCATCAACCGAAAATGATAATCCTGTTTTAGCCTTTAATTATAATCGAATTGAATCTGTAATGGATTTCTACACAAAAAGTTCCATAAACGGTATTCTGAAAGAATCGAAAATTTCCAGGTATAATATACAGGAATTACAAAACTCATCTTCCGAGGAAGTTATTAACAGTGGCAAAAACGAGAGCAATCAATGGCTTGTATTTATTATATTCGCACTTTTATTTTTATTGTTGGAAGTACTGATATTAAGGTTTTGGCCGTAAAATATTGAACGATAATAAAATAACCAATAACGTTTTAGGGAATAGATAAAAAAATGAGCGAGAACGAAGAATTACAAAATTTAGAGGACGAGAATTCATCAACTGACGATTCTGTTAACAGGGTAAAACACCTTAGCGGAATGTATAAAAGTTGGTTTTTGGATTATGCTTCCTATGTAATTCTCGAGAGGGCAGTCCCAGGAATTAATGATGGTTTAAAACCTGTTCAAAGAAGAATACTGCATTCCATGAACCGTATGGAAGATGGCAGGTTTAACAAGGTTGCCAACATCATTGGTCATACCATGCAGTTTCACCCCCATGGAGATGCATCCATCGGAGATGCGCTGGTTCAACTTGGTCAAAAAGAAATACTTATCGATACCCAGGGAAACTGGGGGAATACCCTTACAGGAGATAGTTCGGCAGCACCAAGATATATCGAGGCACGGCTTTCAAAATTTGCCAGAGAAATCGTTTTTAATCCAAAAACTACCGAATGGACACTAAGTTACGATGGTAGAAATAAAGAGCCTGTAAGTCTTCCTGTGAAATTCCCATTGCTACTTGCTCAGGGTGTAGAAGGTATTGCCGTAGGATTGGCATCAAAAATTCTTCCTCATAACTTTAATGAACTCATCGATTGTTCCATAAAATATCTTCAGGGAAAACCTTTCGAATTATTCCCCGATTTTTTAACCGGAGGAATGGCCGATGTTTCAAAATACAATAAAGGCCTGCGCGGAGGCAAGGTAAGGGTTAGAGCACGTATTAAACTAGTGGATAAAAAAACACTTGCAATAACTGAAATACCTTTTACAACTACTACTGTGAGTTTGATTGATTCCATTGTTAATGCCAATAACAAGGGTAAAATTAAAATAAAAAAGATTGATGATAATACTGCAGAAAACGTAGAAATATTAATCCATCTTGCTGCTAATGTTTCCCCCGACCAAACTATAGATGCACTTTATGCTTTTACAAATTGTGAGGTTTCAATATCGCCCAACTCTTGTGTAATTAAGGAAGAAAAGCCTGTTTTTGAGCCTGTTGACGAAATATTAAGACATAACACTGATCATACGGTTTATCTCTTAAAACGAGAGTTGGAGATACGTTTGGGAGAGTTGGAAGATAACTGGCATAATTCTTCGCTGGAAAAAATATTCATTGAAAACAGAATTTACCTGCGTATTGAAGAATGCGAGACCTGGGAATGTGTAATTAAAACCATCGACGAAGGTTTGGAGCCTTTTAAGAAAATTCTACGTCGTGAAGTAGTTGAAGATGATATAGTTCGCCTTACAGAGATAAAAATAAAGAGGATATCAAAATTCAATGGCTTTAAGGCTGATGAATATATAAAAGGCGTTGAAAGTGAAATGGAAGAGGTTAAAAATCATCTCAATAACCTCATCGACTATTCCGTAAATTACTATAAACAAATAAAGAAAAAATACGGTCAAAATTTCCCACGTAAAACAGAATTGAGGAATTTTGATACCATTGAAGCTGCACAAGTAGCAGTTGCAAACCAAAAGTTATACCTCAACCGTGAGGATGGATTTGCAGGAACTTCATTGAAGAAGGATGAGTTTATTTCTGAATGCTCCGATATCGACGATGTAATTGTTTTCAGGAAAGACGGTACTTTCATGGTTACAAGGGTAAGCCCTAAATTTTTTGTTGGAAGTAATGTACTTCACATTGAAGTGTTCGACAAAAATGATGATCGTACCATTTACAATATGATTTATCGCGATGGTACCCGTGGTAAATATTATGTAAAACGTTTTGGTGTTACAAGTATTACAAGAGATAAAGAATACGATCTTTCGAGAGGCACTGAAGGAACAAAGGTTGTTTATTTTACTGCTAACCCAAATGGTGAGGCGGAAGTTGTTAGGGTAAACCTGCGACCAAAACCACGTCTCTCAAAAACCAGTTTCGATTACGATTTTAGTGAAATGGCAATTAAAGGTCGTAATGCAAAAGGTAATATTTTAACCAAGCATAATATTAAAAATATTGTTCAAAAGGAAGAAGGTATTTCTACACTTGGAGCAATAGATGTGTGGTACGACGATACTGTTAGGAGATTAAATACCGACGAAAGAGGCCGATATATTGGAGCCTTTAAAGGCGAAGACAGAATACTTAGTATATTGTCGACAGGGGAGTTCCGATTAACAGGATATGATGTTTCCACACATTTTGATGACGACCTGATGTATCTTGAAAAACATAATCCTAAAAAAATTGTTACAGCAGTTTATTATGATGGTGAACAAGGCAAATATTACGTAAAACGTTTCGATATACCCGAAACTACTCAGGTAAACAAGAAATACTTCTTTGGAAGTGATAGCAAAGGGTCCAAATTTGTGATGTTTTCTGTCGATTATCTTCCGGTCATTCAATTGGAAATTAAAACAAAATCCGGCGATGAGTATGAAACTGAAGTTATCCCTATGGCCGATTTTATTGGTGTAAAAAGTTATCGTGCAAAAGGTAAACGTCTTTCCAATAAAGATGTGAAAAAACTCAAATTCCTGGATCCTTTACCTTATGAGGAAGAGGAGGAAGAAGTTAAGGAAGAAGTTGAGTATGAAGTTGAGAGTCCTATAAATCAAGATGATACCGGGGACGAGGTTGAGGCTGAGGTTAAGGCTGAGGTTGAGGCTGAGGTTAAGGAAGAGGTTGAGGCTGAAACAAAGGTTGAGAAACAGGAAGAGGCTAAGGCTGAGATTGAGGTAGAGGTTAAGAAAGAGGTTATAAAAGAGGATGAGCCTAAAGAAGTGAAACCTAAAAAGAAGGCAGACGAGGAAGAATCACCAAAAAAAGAGAAATCTGATTCAAAATCTAAGGATGATAAAAAGAAGAATGATAAAAACTCTTTGGAAGGTCCTCAGATGGAATTGGAGTTTTAAGAGGATGTATTGATTTAATTATTTTGCTATAATCCAAGTATAAAATTAGCCAAAGTTATTCACTTTACTGAAAAGTTAATTTAAAGTGGAAGCGGGCTAAAATCCTTAATATGTACAATATTGTCTGATATCAACTGTGAAAAAATGCCAACAGCGTTTAATCCAATCAATCAAATTTTACTATTTTTTTTATTATGATTTTATCATTCGTTTCAAACCTCAACATATATTCTCCATTCTTCAAATTAGATAAGTCTATTTTTCCATTCGAAATAATTGTTTCAAATTGTTTTACTAATTTACCATTTATATCATAAATTTTGATATTGTTTAAAGGTAAACCATTATTGTCAATGCTTACAAAACTACTTGCAGGATTTGGGTATAAATGTATATCTTCATTCGACGGTAAACTTTGAACGCCAACGGTTCCTGTGCTATCATATTGTAAGATTGCTACTCCATTAACTAAACCTGAAAGCAATATTAAACTGTCCTGTAAACAAACACTAAACGATTGTCCATTTCCCACATTTTGAAAATAAGCCATTTCTTCAGCTGCGTTTGATTCTAGTTTGTAAATAAACAGGCCTACACTATTAGTAGCTAAATATAAAAGGTTTTCGCTATATTTTAAATCTAATGCAGTTCCTCCGGAATTTAGAATAGAAAATAGAGGTGAAGGATTAGTAGGATCAGTAATATCAAAAACATCAACTCCTCCAGTATATTTTCCAAGATAAGCTTGATTTCCATTAATATCAATTGCACTATAAAACGAACCGATACTAGTAATTAGTTGTAAATCTGAAGGATTAGTTATATCTATAATCTTTAAGCCCCCTTCATGCGCTGCAAATACGTAATCATTCTGTATTTTAATATCATAGCAATGCCCACCTGCTATGTATAATGTATCTAACATTATCGGATTACTATTATCAGTGATGTCAATTGAGCAAACAATACCGTTCATACCAAGAGACACAAATAAAATATTTTCAGATATATCCATTCCAGATACACCATTTCCAATTGTAAAATCAATAAAACTTTCTTGAATAGGAAAAGTAATATTTGATATGTCAGCTATGAATAGATTATTTGACATACCAGTTCCAAAATATGAATAATCACCTTTAACTATTACAGTATGGCCGTAAGGACAGGAAAATGTACTTATTAATGTTGGAGATGTAGGATCTGAATTATCAACTATTTCTCCGTTACTGAGGATCATAAAGTTGTCTTTTGAACTCAATCCTGTAATTCCGTTTTTATAATAATAACCTAGTTGATCAATTGTTTGTCCAATTCCTAAAAAAGAAATTAGTGATAGGCTTAGAATTAATATTTTCTTTTTCATATTATTTTTTTTGAGTTGTTTCTAATAATGGAAACGATTTATTATCCACCATCTCAGTGTATTTTTTCTATTGTTTATTACCATCCAATTAAACAAAGTTTGTTAGATTTTAAATTTCAACAAACAAAACGCCCTAAAATTCCTTTCAATTGAATTTTTTAGGTTTGGTGGAGTAAATGTATGAAAAAATTGCTCTGTTTATATGCTTATTATCTAATTATCACTCTCCATTTCATGTCTCACAATTTTAACTATGCGATTGTATATTATTTCTGCCAAATTCCAGTCATATCCATCAAAGTTAGTTGTATTATTAAATTGGATAACAACCGTATTTATGTCCTTGTGAAACTCTGCAATACTTTGGTAGCCAGGTAATAATCCAGTATGATTGTATACATAAATGGAGGAATAGATTTCCTGTTCGCCTTCATTAAATACAGAACCATCGTTTAATGCCCGCAGGAATATGCCTACATCTTCTGCTGTAGCTAGCATTAAGCCTGTATCTTCATACTTAAAATCTTCGTCAACGCCAACATAATAGCCACTCATCACATCGTCTATATCCACTTCACTCAACGAGCCGAAGGTGTTTTTCAGGCCTAGTGGGTTCAAAATTTGCTCCTTGATATATTGCTGGTGGGGATAGCCCAAAGTTTTGTCAATGAGATCCTCAATCAACATATAATTGGTATTTGAATAAGCATAATCTTCACCTGGTTTAAAGTCAGCTGGCAGATCCAATGCGTAATCAAGTGTTTCTTGTCTGCTTTTTGGAGATTTTTTCCAATAATCAGGATGGTCAATAAAATTGGGTATGCCACTCCGATGTTGCAGCATCATTCTCAAGGTTATTTTGTCTGAATATTCAATTCTTCCAGCGAGTTCCGGAAAGTAATCAGCCAGTGTTTTATCCAAAGACAAACGCCCTTCCTTTACTAATTTTGTGGTAGCTACAGCGATATAAAGTTTGGTAATACTGGCAATCTTGAATATGGCTTGTGGATAAGCAGGTATTTTATTTTTTCTGTCATGCCAGCCTGCTGCATAAAACTCAGGTGGTTTCCCTGCCTTGTCCACATAAACAATCATTCCATCAAATCCATGACCAATGGTTTCGTCTAGTTGTCCTTGAATAGTATCGGGTAGTGGTAATATCCATGCCCAGACTAATATCCAAGGCACGAAAAACATGGAGATTGTGGTTGAAATAAGTAGTACTAGTCTTATTAATGTTTTAGATTGTTTCTTCGTCATACTTTTTCCGGGTAATGAATTTTTTTACGATCAAAACGGTTGTAAATACCACCTTAAACTAGATAATTTTCTATTGTTATTATTGTCATTCAATTCAATGAATTTGTAAAATTTAATATTTAATACCAACAAAACCTTAATATTCAAGGTGCTAAGATTTTTTAGTATTTGTGCGATAAAAGTATAAAAAAATGTTCTTATAAGTTTGTGAAAGAAGGTTTCATAAATTACTCATATCAAAGCGATTCATAGGTTTACTGTTTTCAATGACTATCTCCATAAAATTTTGTTAAGTATCAATAATTTATATTTCAACTAAAATTGTTGGCGTCATGCATGTTTAATACACTTATTTTGTAAATTTATGCCCAAATTAATTAACGAATAAGATATTATATGTTGTTTGGAAATAATAAACCCGGGGATAACTTTAAAGTAAAGGAATTCAAGACTTACGCATGGGACAGGACAGTTGGAACGGTTAAAAAATTCAGAAGGGTATTCGAACGTGCCGAACTAAATTACCTTAGTGAAGAATTGAGTATTTATAATAAACTCTTTGATGAAAAAGACTGGAGTTGTGAGATAAAGTTTGTTGCTAATTTGTACATTGGTGAGGATAAAACCGAGCAAATTTGTGAAAAACATGAAAAAATTGAAGTTTCAAAGGAAGAAAACCTTTTTAAATATAATTATGGTTGGGGTAGCGACGACAGAGGTAGTTTCTGGAAAGAAGGTACTTATGAGTGGGAAGCCTATATCGACGACGAACTAGTTTCTACGACTAAATTTTATATTGAGGATTACGGAAAGGTGACTGCCGACGATAATCCATATATGGTGGCAAAGTCGCTTAAAACTTATGAATCTCCCTTTGGAGATTTAGCCGAAACCAAAAGGGTTTATCTCAAATCATTCGATGTGAAGAACACACGATACATTATGGGTGAGTTTAAATTTATAAATAATCTTGAAGAAGAATGGAATTGTGAACTCTTCTTTAATTTTTATGATGATACGGGCATGTTGGTAGGTAGTGGCGATTCTTTAACTAAAATAACTCCGCATATTGGGCCCTATGAAGATTATACAGTAACTGCGGGATGGGGTGGTGATGAGCCGGGTATATGGATACACGATAGTTATACTCTGGAAGTAGTTTTTATGGATACTACTGTGGCTGTAATTCCTTTTAGTGTTGGAGATGAGGATGTTAAACGACTAAGTAATTATGAAGCATTATTAAATGATGAGGTCGATAGCCTGTTTAATAATGATGTTCTCAATAAATTGGAGGACGAACCTTCCGTATCTAATGATGATAAAAAGGAAGAAACAACAACCAAAACAGATAATGATTCTGATGTGGAATTATATATTGATGATCGTCCTGTAGAAGAAATTCTTGCTGAATTGGATTCTCTCATTGGCCTTGAAAATATAAAAGCAAAGGTCAGAGAATATATCGACTATGTTAGTTTTATTCAACTTAGGGAAGAATCGGGGATAAAAGAAGAGGACCAGGTTGTTTTACATAGTATTCTTACCGGTAATCCGGGAACCGGAAAAACCACTGTTGTGAAACTATTGGGTAAAATATTCAAATCCATGGGCTTGTTATCAAAAGGTCACGTTCATATTGTAGAGGCTAATGATTTAATCTCAGGATTTATCAGGCAAACAGGAAAAGACACTAAAGAGGCGATAGAAAAGGCCAGGGGAGGAATACTATTTATAGATGAAGCCTATATGCTCTTTAAAGATACTACTTCAAACGACTTTGGTCCTGAAGCCATTGCAGCCCTGATAACAGAGATGAGCGATGGTAAGGGTGATATAGCAATTTTTGCAGCAGGATATCCCAAGGAAATGGATAATTTCATTAATTCAAATCCAGGATTGAAATCAAGATTTAAAAATCATTTCGAATTCCATGATTATTCCCCCGAAGAACTATATCAGATAGCAGAATTTGCTGCTAAGAAGAAAGGTGTGGTGATTTCTAAAGGAGCAGAAGATAGATTGAGGAAAATCCTTATAACGGCTTACAGAGATCGTGACAGGACATTTGGAAATGCCCGCTTTGCATTTTCATTAATCGATGAGGCTAAGATTAATCTGGGAATGAGAATAGTACACGATACAAAGCAAGAAAAATTTACTAAAGCCCAGTTATCTACAATTAAAGATGTTGACATAGAAGATATTACTTCTTTTGAATCGGAAAATGAAGTAGAACTGGAAGTTGATAACGAATTACTAAAAGAGGCATTGGATGAAATTAATGCTCTTTGTGGATTGGAAAATATTAAACAGGAAATAAACGATTTAGTAAAACTAAGTAAATACTATCGTGAAAATGGACGCAGCATTTTAAAGGCATTTTCTATGCATAGTGTTTTTAGTGGTAATCCTGGAACCGGAAAAACTACCGTTGCACGTATTATGGCAAAGGTTTATAAAGCTCTGGGAATGCTTGAGCGCGGACATTTGATAGATGCAGATGGAAGTAATCTGGTAGCAGGTTATGTTGGCCAAACATCCTTGAAGACCAAAGAAGTTGTTAAAGAAGCCATGGGAGGAATTTTATTTATCGATGAAGCCTACGCCATTACCGAGGGACATAATACTGATTTTGGTAAGAAAGCAGTGGCAGCCCTGATCAAAGAAATGGAAGATCACAGAGGAGAGTTTGGTGTTATAGTTGCCGGATATACAGATAATATGAGTGATTTTGTAGAATCTAATCCTGGCATTAAATCACGTTTCGATCAAACATTCGCCTTCCATGACTTTAATGTTGATGAGCTTTGGGAGATTGCCGAAAGTATGCTTGCTGATAAGGGACTTGAAGCCAGCAAGGAGGCTACGGATCATTTGAAAACCTATATCGCATTTCTTTATGATAATCGGGATAAGTTTTTTGGAAATGCACGTTCCATGAGAAAAATTGTAGAAAAGGCAGTCCGTAATCAGGAGTTGCGTATGGCAGATTTGAAAAAATCGCTGAGAACAAAAAAAATTAAGGAAACATTATCAATTGACGATGTGAAAGAGTTTAAGCCCGGTGAAGAGAAAGTGTTGAAGCGTAAACCGTTGGGGTTTAGGTTTTAATGTCTGTTTTTCTGTATTGATTCCCATATGAGGTGAAATCCTAAAGAACTAGGAAACAAATTTGTTTCAG